>QBUL01000113.1 GCA_013180605.1 Candidatus Methanophagaceae archaeon GoMg1
AATCAAAGCAAAATTGGGAGGGAAAATATAGATGGGAAAAGTAATTTTGGATATACCGAGAGGGGAAATTGTGCGTATTTTGTCTCAACTATCTTCGGAAGAACGTGAGGAAATCATGAGAGAAGTAGGAAAAGAGCATGGAGTATTGAAACTGAAACCTAAATATATATCAATTGAAGAAGTCTTAGAGCTCAGTGGGATAATATCGGTGGGTGGTGATGCCTTAATGGATTCAGAGAGGATCTACGATGAATGAGATGATATTTGATGCCAACTTCCTGGTAGCATTGGTAGATGAGCGGGATGTATGGCACCCCAAAGCGGTGACGCTATTGAATGCCTTGAGAATAAAAGGTGCGAATGCCGTTTATTTAGATTGTGTGTTGAACGAGGTAATATCGGTACTCGGCAGACGTTTTGAGGAAAGGAGGAGAACAAATGAATTTGATGGAGTTTTAAGGAAGATAAAGAAGAAGATTCCCGAGAGATCAATAACATGGGTCTATCCACGCGTTCCAGAACTCTATAAAGCAATTCTGAATCTCGTGGGCGAGCATAAGGGAAAACTTAACTTTCACGATGCACTTATTGCCCTGGTATCCAAGGAGATGGGGATAAAATATATTGTCAGCTTTGACAAGGATTTTGATGAAATAAAGTGGTTAAAACGGGTTGAGTATGAGGGATAGGAGGATTTTGTAAAAGAGCTAAGGGAATTCCGGGATGCTGAAACTGAGGAGGAGTTCTTAGCAAGGATGAAACGGAGAGGAGCGAATGTTGTCCCATAGGGGTAGTTTTTCCTTTTTCGTTTATTAGCAACTCTAACAACCTGAAAATTGCCTCAACCGAAAGATTTATAAAGAGTTATTTCAAAGGTAACAAGTGGCATCTTAAAGAAGGGGGTAAACATGAGGGATAAAATCCTTTTGAAAATATTGGCAATTTCATTTGTTTTGCTGATGGTCGTAAGCTGCATAACGTCTGGTATCGGACTTGATAATTTAACAAATAACACACCAAATCATTCAGACGAAATCAATAACAGCAAGTCATTTTTGACTTTAGAAGCAGCTAACATAACTGAAATACCCAACAAATCTATATCAACAAGTGCTTCAATAGATAGCAGTATTCGTTGGTTAGGTCAGAGTATCAGCCTTGATGAAATCGCTTGGAAGCCCGATGGAAGCTATGGCTTGATTGTTGGGTATGGCAATATCGTTTTAAAATACGATGGTAGTGATTTCACTGTTCTGAATACAAGTCTCGGTTTTGATCCATACGATGTGGAATGGAAGCCCGATGGAAGCTATGCTTTGATTGTTGGTAGCGGAGGCATGATCACTAAGTATGATGAAACGAGTTTCACAGTACTTGTTAGCCCAACAACAAACAATCTAAATAAAATTGCATGGAAATCAGATGGCAGTTATGCGTTGATAGTCGGAGCATCGGGAACTATATTGAAGTATGATGGCTCCAGTTTTACAATTATTTCCAGTGATACAACCGCGAATTTGAATGCAATAAACTGGGATGTATCTTGCAGCAACGCATTGATAGTTGGAGATAGCGGAACGGTATTAAAATATGATGCTATTACTGGCACTATTAAATGGTTAGGTCAAACGGATAGTTTAGATGAAATAGCGTGGAAGCCGGATGGTAGTTACAGCTTGATAGGCGGATACGACAACCAATTACTTAGCATGGGTACAACTTCACTGCATAGCGTCAAGCCTACGGATATTAATGTTACATTTGGCAAATTAAACGTTCATTCTGAAGGTGTCAACGGAGAGTTACTGGATTCTTATGTTCGTGTTTACAACCAAACAACGGGTGCTTCTGCTGGTTCTGGATGGATTGGAAGCGATGGTGTGATTTCATTCTATCTCGCTCCTGGTATTTATAAAGCAAAGGTAGAGGAGTCTAATTACATCTGGAAGCACAGGTGCTTCTGTTAATTCTGGAAATACTGGTAGTGATGGCACAATCACTTTTTCGCTTTTAGAGGATATATACAAAATAAAAGTAAGTGAATCTACGGATATATGGGTGGAAAACATCCTAGTCGTGTATGGCAGTACAGGAATAATAATCGGAAATGATACAGATAACACTGCTCCGATAATAAATTCTTATTCCCCAATACAAACTTCTCTGAGTATTAATGAAGGTGAGAATATCACATTTACAGCAAATGCAAGCGATACTGATGGAACAATTCCTCAATATCGCTGGTATCTTGATGGTATATTCCAATCAGCTTTGAATATTTGGACATTCTACGCTTCTTACATAGACAGTGGCAACCGAAATGTAACACTCGAAGTAACCGATGGTCAATATTCCGTCTATCAAAAATGGAGTGTTGCAGTAAATGATGTAAATCAAAATCCAATCATAACCAACCTTTATGCTACTAACTCTACCCTCTCACCCCTTAATTCCACAGACATTCGAGTCACGGCTGTTGATTTTGATGGAGATGAGTTGAGTTATAGTTGGAGTTCAACTGGAGGTGTGTTTTCATCTATATCTGATGGTAATGCAACTTGGACTGCACCTATTTTGAGTGGAACTTATATTATAACAGTTAATGTTAGCGATGGTAATGGTGGAAGCGACTCAGCGTCATTAAATATTGTTGTGCTTGGGATGAAATACACATATCTCGGAGAAATTTTTGAAAAACTTTCAAACAATCCAGATAGCATCATTGAACAAGAAGTAACGGTTCATTGTCTGGTTCATAGTAAGTTTCAGATGCCTGGAGGCCTAGATGTGCTTTATAACTTTATTGATTTCGTGTCAAACGTACCGGGCGCAAATTGGCTGGGTCATGTCGTTGATGCATTAGGATGGCAAAAGGAGGCAGCGACTTTTTATATTATCTATGGAGACTTGCCAGAAGAGTCTACATATTTCGAACAAGGTTATCTACCAGCCAATATAATAGCTAGTTTTCCTATCCCGCCACCTCAAGATATCGAAGTAGGCAGCGTTATAAAAATGGAGGGTGTTGTAAAAGAAGGAGGTGCTCTCAATTATTATATTGACCCGATCTCCTGGGAATACGACCCACCAGATGCGCATTATAAATCAGTTGTACAAATTAATTCTGAGATCAATCAGATGAGTGGCCAACGTGTATCAACATTTGGTTTTGTCAAAGAACGTAAGAGGGTTGGAGACACAAATTTGGTCCGCTTGAATAAAAATGTCTGGTGTACTTATCCCGGTCAGAACCCTCCAGACATGGGTGCACTTGTGCTGGTAAATGGAACTATATCTAAAGAAAATATACAAGTATTGGGTTTAAGTCATCCATATATTTCAGCAGATACCGCCGAAATCAGAATAGGGACTGGTAGCCCAATCACTGGTCCCGAAGTTGCTATATCCTCTTACAATTTAGCAGCTACTTCATGTCCGGTAGATCTCCACGCTTATGATTCCTCAGGTAGACATGTTGGAGTAGTTTATGAGAATGGAAACACCACGGAAATTCAGATACCCTATTCTGTGTATAGTGGTTCAAGTTCTACTCAAGAATTTTTATTAATTTTAGAGCCTATTGGCGAAACTGCATATAAAATCAAAGCTCTTGACGAGGGTAAGCTAAACTTTACGATTGACCAAGTCACAAGTAATAAAACCACCTCAGTTGGCTATCAAAACATTTCAATCACCGAAAATACGACAGCAACCGTTAACGTAAGCCAGATATCACCAGATTACAATATGAGTATAGATTACAATGGCGATGGCATCACAGATGGTATTTTAGAGCCAGATTATGTTGAAACTTCTTATCCCACTAACATTTTTGACACCGAAGCACCAGCAAATCCATATCCTTCAATTGCCGGCATACACAACGGCACAATCAAAGCCGCACAGAACATCACCGTTAGTACATTATACACCTATCCTTGTGATGGAACAGGTGGGCACACGGAATACGCAAGAATCTGGAACTCAACTTTGAATGTAATTGCAAAATGGGATGGCTACAAAGGGGACTGGCACAACGTCACTTTTAATGAGACCTTCGTACTGTACAAAAACAAAACATACGACTATACCATACGCACAGGCTCTTATCCGCAGATTCATCACACTGATGAATGGGAAGCAGAAGGAGGAATGGGAATAATTAACTGCACTTCGTTTGTAGATGCCAATGGAAAAATCTACTACGATTGGATACCAGCCATAAGGCTCTGGGCGTGATAAAAATGATAGGAGGACAAAATGTTTCCCGCAGTTAGAATGAGACGTTTGCGCGAGCTAAAGCTAATAAGAGAAACCCGACTTTCCACGGATGACCTCATTCTCCCGCTGTTTATTGACGAGAACCTCGAAGGCGAAACTAAAAAGCCGATTGATTCCATGCCCGGGCAATACCGATTTTCAATAGAAGGAGCAGTAAAAGAGGTTTCGGAAGCCCGTTCGCTGGGCATAAAATCGGTACTGTTGTTCGGAATACCACGGAATAAAGACGAAACAGGAAGTGAAGCATTCAATACGGAGGGCGTGATACAACGAGCGGTTAGAAAGCTAAAGAAAGAGGTGAAGAACGTTATAATCATTACCGATTTGTGCCTCTGCGAATATACAACTCACGGGCATTGCGGACTTGTAGATGTAGATGCTGAGAATGGACACGTGCTCAATGACCCTACACTGAAACTGCTGGGTAAAATAGCGGTGAGTCAAGCAGAAGCAGGAGCGGATATTGTAGCGCCTTCGGGAATGATGGACGGAATGGTAAAAGCAATAAGGGAGAACCTTGATGATGACGGTTTCACGGACACGGCTATCATGTCATACGCTGCAAAATACAATTCCGCTTTATATGGGCCTTTCCGCGAAGCTGCGGATTCGGGCTACCAATTCGGAGACCGAAGCGGTTATCAGATGGATGTCTCAAATGCACGCGAAGCGCTAAGGGAAGTGGAACTCGACATAGAAGAAGGTGCGGACATCGTGATGGTGAAACCCGCTATTTTCTATCTTGACATCATTGCTAAGGTACGTGCAAGATTTGACGTGCCACTTGCGGCTTATAGCGTAAGTGGTGAGTATGCAATGATAGCCGCGGCATCGGAAAAAGGCTATCTGGACAGGGGCGAAATAGTGATGGAAGGACTGACGGCGATAAAAAGAGCGGGTGCGGATTTGATAATCACGTATTTTGCAAAAGAAGTTGCAAAAGCACTTTCTTTCTAAAGAAAGAACCTGCGCTAAGAAAGGTAAATTTCTCATTATAGCGATGCAGAGAAGTACTCTTTGACCGTGATCAGCGGTTTCCCCTGGGTAATGATGTTATACGTTCTCAAGAGGTAGGGACCTGGACGAGCCAATAGCTTCTCAAGATGACGGTCGTTACTCAAGTAGCCGACATCCAGAATCTCTCTCCTCGCTTCGATTCGGTGCCTTTGCATAATCTTGCCGATAGGGATGTCAGCTCTCATCAGGTCGGCTTTGAACGCGGATTTTAGCCTTGATAGAGGGGTGTATGACCTTGCGTAGAGAAGCGGCGAACCATCCCGGCTTCTAACGATTATGATGTCACGCTCGTTTACAGGCTCTCCAGCGTCTACCGCAAGTAGGTCAGCTACTTCCCGAGGGCAAGGAATCACAGATTGCTTGATTGTACGAAGTGCAACTTCGCAGCATGAGATAAGCTCCAGAAGATTCGTCATAGAACCGTCATGGCCGAGTAAAACCCTATGGATTGGAAGTAGCTTATACTTCCTACTTAACGACCAAATCTTTGCGGTCGGGACATCTACGTGGTGCATCTGAGCACCGGGCAAAAATGTTTTGTTCATCCTTACGATTTAATTGTCAAATACGCTCTGTGGAGCCTGCGCAATTTTTATCAACGCCTCCCTCTCTAAAAAATGCAACTCACCGGGAACGACGAGCACATGAGGAAGTTCACCAAAATCGTATCTTTTCAATGCACCAAAATAGTCTGCCCTTACAACTGGCTTATCCGACCCTGCTCTCGCTATTCCAACCGCTATTGACTTTTTCAGTGTTTCTCTACCTAAGTTCCTTTTTTCCTCTGCCGTTTCCAGCAGTGTTAATGCTTCATTTATGCGCATCGAAATATCAAGATAGAGCAGAGTGTGCAGCCCTCGCTTCTTGTTTGCCCGTATCGTATCGTAGGGCACTGCAGATATAATCCCTTTTTTGCTGTATGGTGCTGCAATCGTTGCGGATTTACCAAACTTGTAACTCTGGAGACCGCATAATCCGGCAACCGCAGATGAAATAGAAGGTGCATGTATTATCCTCGTCTCGATTCCCATATCTATCGCTCTAAGCCGTAAATCAACGTGCGTGGTCGCAATCATCGCATCGCCTCCGCTGAGTAAAACCACTTTCTGGTGTTTTGCAAGCGTTAAAATCCCTTCTTCTGCTCTTTCCTCCACGTCCCTTCGCTCAAGCACATAAATTCGTTTGCCATACACCTCCTCCATCTTCTCTACCGTTTTACCTCCTAAAGGAGAAGTGTAAAATTCCGCATACACGACATCCGCATCTCTTATCGCTTCTAACCCTTTCAAGGTTATGTCCTTCTCGTCGTATAACCCGAGACCTGCGAAAGTGAGCATTTTTTTATTTTAAAGAGAAGTTTCTTTAAGCGAGAAGGAATCAGCACGAATAGTAGCGGTCTTTTTATCTTCATCGTACGTAACAAAGTCGTATTTAGCTAAGAAACGTAAGAAGAGTTCGACTTTTTCCTCTGAAATGTTTACACGTGATGCTATCTCAGACACAGAATGTGGGCGTTGGTCTTCTAAGCTGCGTAGAACCGCATTCATTCGCTTTTCGGCGTCGGGCATTCGTTGATCACCTTAAGTTATTATTCTCTTTTGGTGTGTGTCCTCTTAAAGAGAGCGGAACGCATAATACTTACTGCAAGCTCTTACCTATTTTTCTTACCTAAAGTCCTTGCATACTTTTATAGTTTCAGGGATAAGCAAAATAAAGGAGGTGAAAAAATAAAAAATGAAAGATGAAAAAACGAATAGAGTAAAGACTGTGGTTATATTGATGACGGCAATATTAGTGTTGATGTCTATGCTGCCAGCAATGGTAAGTGCACAAACAACCGGCGACATAAACATCAATGAGATAATGTATGATCCAAGCACTGAGCAAGGTAGAGATACTAACATGGAGTGGCTTGAGCTCTACAACAACGATACTGTGCCAATAAACATCAGTGAGTGGAGAATAGACGATAAGCTGATATCGGATAAGGTAATGCAACCCGGAGATTATGTTGTGCTTGCAAGGAATAAGACAGCGTTTGAAGATTATTATGGTGCATTACCATGTTCCGTAATAGATGTGACATTGGGACTAAAAAACGACCCGGGCGACACAATAGCCCTGTGCAACAGCACTGGAGCTGAGGTAGATAACGTAACATACAATGCTTCATGGGGCGCGGATGGAAACGGTAAAACGCTAGAACGAAATGCAAAAGGAGTCTGGAAAGAGAGCCTTGCTGATGGGGGTACGCCATGCAAACTGAATAGCGTGACTGTCGTAGTACCATATTCACCCTGGCTTCCGCCAATGATTTACACATCTAACATTACTGTTGATGCCATGAACCCAGAAAACGTTGGAAAGAATGCGACTACTATGTTTTTTACTGCCACAGGAGTGATAGACAATGAGTCATATTATGTGTTCAACATAAGCAAACCCACAGACACTACTAAAAGTTACATTAGTATGGATGACGAGAATGAAGATTACCTGAAGAAACGGGCAGTGAGGGAAGTACCTGGAAGAGAAATATCGAATTTGACGTTTGATCCGGCGTTAGTGATACGTGATTTCCCACTTTGGGTTGGAAAAACGTGGACGTCTACATCCAATGTCACCGGCATAATAGTCAATGAAACTGGCTCGGAGATTCAAATTAACTCCACAGCAGTAGTAGCTGGTAAGGTAACCCGGGATGTAGTAACAGTACCACTTGGCACATTCCGATGCCTATTATTCGAAAATAATATCAGTTATGAAGTAGCGGGAGTGCCGACCTCGAATGTGAGAAAGTTCTGGAAGAGCACGCAGAATAATAAGCCATTGGTTCCAAAATTACAAATCTATCGCAATGGAAACCTCGTGGAAGAATTTGAGCTGATTGAGGCTATATCACCAACGTATGCGAATGAAAGCAACAACAATACCACGATCAACGTTACAAAAGGTCGATACATGGTTATCTCCTTTGAAACGGCGAGCCCAGGTAGTACTGGCTACTGGTGGGTGGTAGCAGAACTTGATGAGCAAGTGCTGCGGCAAGTAGGAGATATAGTATTTATGCAGGATTATGTACCCGAACCAGGTTTAGTCGGTGTTCCCGGTAAGCAAATCGCCACGTTTGAGGTTGTCGGTGCAGGTAATGCAACCATAAATATGGTATATCGCAGTCCAGGGGGTACGGTGGAGGACACATTTACGCTGAATGTGACCGCAAGCGATGTATAGTGGAACCACAATGTCTATGGGCATCGAAGCTTTTGACATAGAACATAAAAGTTTTTCGGGGTCTTTCCCCCTTTTTATTTTTGTATTTTCTCTCCTTCTACGTTAGAAGATATACCGCAGGATATTGAGCAAATACCCCATATATATATATATACCAGATATAGATGAAAATAAAGGAGGTGAAAAAATAAAAAATGAACGATAAAAAAGAGGATAGAGTAAAGACCGTTGTGATAGTGATGACGGCAATATTAGTGTTGATGTCTATGCTGCCGGTAATGGCAAGTGCACAAAGCGACGTGAAAATCAATGAGATTATGTATAACCCAAGCACTGATCAAGGTGACGATTCGGACATGGAGTGGATAGAGCTTTACAATAATGACACAGAAGCAATAAACATTGGCGATTGGTCA
Organism: Candidatus Methanophagaceae archaeon GoMg1; assembly: GCA_013180605.1. Taxonomy (GTDB): domain Archaea; phylum Halobacteriota; class Syntropharchaeia; order Alkanophagales; family Methanospirareceae; genus QEXZ01. Next base: position 8,949 of record QBUL01000113.1, read on the forward strand.
ATAGACGATAAGCGGATATCAGACAGTGTAATGCAGCCAGGGGATTATGTCGTGCTTGCAAGGAATAAGACAGCGTTTGAAGCGTATTATGGGGCATTACTCTGTTCCGTAATAGATGTAACATTCGTACTTGCTAACCCTGGAGACACAGTAGTCCTGAGAAGCAGCACAGGAATTGAGATAGATAACGTAACTTACATAAATAATTGGGGCGCAAATGGAAACAACAAAACACTTGAACTAAATGCAACAGGCGGATGGGAAGAGAGTCTTGCTGATGGTGGTACACCATGCAAACAGAATAGCGTGTTAGGAATACCACCGATGGTAACAAGTGCAAGTGCTAATCCACCTGTAATTGCCGTAAACACGGATATTACCGAGTTACGAGTTGATGCAGCGGGTATAGAAAGTCCAATTGACGTTGTAACCGTAGACCTATCGTATATTGGTGGGAATGCAAGCACCGTAATGTTTAATATCGGGAACTACACTCAAGACAATATTTCATGGACTATGTACAATTATACCACAAACGCAAGCGTTGTGGGAACGTTCAATCTGACAGTGAATGCAACAGATATAAATGGGAATTATAATGATACGGTGAATATTATGCTGGATGTGAAAAAAGCCGTAATCCATTTTCCAACGTTTCAGGCAATGAGTTACATATCTAACATTTCCGTTGATGCCAATACCCCTGGTAATGTCGGGAAGAATGCAACTACTGAGCAATTTACTTCAACAGAAGAGATAGACAATGAAACATATTATGTAGTTAACACAACCAAACCCATTGGCAACACTAAAATGTACGTTAGTGTTGATGTGGTCAATGAAGATCTCACAATGAAACGGAGGGTGAGAGAGAGGGAACCAGGAGTAGAAGTAGCGAATTTGACCTTTGACCCGGCGTTTGTGTCACGTGATTTCCCGTTGTGGGTTGAAAAAAACTGGACGACTACAACAAATGCCACAGGCGTGTTAGTCAATAGAACTGACGCAGTGATTCTAATTGACACCAACGCAGTAGTATCTGGTGCAGTAACCGATGAAGTAAACATTACAGTGCCATATGGGACAATTCACTGCTTAGTGGTCGAAGTTAATGTCAACTTACAGAACCCGTCAGTATCATTCTTGACAAGGTACTGGATGGGTTACGACGAGATTGATGAGATGCTCATCATTCCGAAATCTCAACGCTATTCCAATGGGAATCTCATGGAAGAACTTGAGCTGATAGAGATAGTAGCACCATAAGTGAGTTCAAGATGAACAGCGGTTGCGGATTTAGTGTTAATACAAAAGAAGCTAAAAATTGAAAAACTTTAAAGGGGATTTTTATTTTTCCCCCTTTTATTTTTGTTCACGGAAGGAACGAAAGCAAGGGGAAACTTAAAGGTGGAGAAATTGAAATCAGTTTTCCTGAGGGAGAAGTGGGGGATGGGCAATTCAAGGGGGTTGAAGGACTTAAAGTTGAGGGGTATCACTCGATTTATCGGATTTCTAAATCGTTTGAAAAAATAGGCAGTAATTTAGCAATAGCAAAGCAGTTAAAAGGAAAGACAGAAAATAAGC
>QBUL01000112.1 GCA_013180605.1 Candidatus Methanophagaceae archaeon GoMg1
TGCCACCCATATCGCTTATGTTCTTCTTGCCTGTAACTACTATTATCGCACCTGCGCACATGAACAGCGTTATCTTCATGAATCCGTGGAAAGGGATATGAAGCATCGCACCCTGTACGCCCATCGTGTTTAACAACGACACACCAAAGATGATGTAAGACAACTGGCTTATCGTGGAATATGCAAGCCTTCTTTTCAAGTTGTCCTGCGCAATCGCGAACAGGGAAGCGACAATCATCGTGAACGACGCTATGCACGCAAGCATTATCCCCAATCCGAGTTCACTCACCAAGTCTATCCCGTATATATAGCACACCGCTCTGACAATACCAAACACGCCCGCCTTCACCACTGCGACTGCATGCAGTAGCGCACTCACGGGCGTTGGCGCAGCCATTGCGGTAGGAAGCCAGGAGTGAAAAGGCATCCATGCCGCTTTCATGAACCCTAACATGAATATCGCGAATAATGCCATCAAAGCTCCTCGTGATACCTCCGCAAGGGTTGATATTCCTCCATTCGTGAAATCCGTCGTCCCTGCAAAATGGTAGGTTAACACCACCGCGGCTAAGAAGAAACAGCCGGAGGTAAGCAGATAGGCAAGATATTTACGACCCGCGAATAGCGCTTCCGGTGTCTGGTCATGCGCCACCAATGGATACGTTGAAACCGTTAATATCTCATAGAAGACAAACATCGTGAGCAAATTTCCCGATAGCGCTACGCCCACCGCACCGAAGATAGCGAATGCGAAACAGAAGTAGTAGCGCGTTTGAGCATGTTCGCGCAGCGACCGCATATATCCGATGGAATATGACGAGACGAGAATCCAGAGGAAAGAAGAGGTAATCGCGAAAATAAGCCCAAAAGCATCTACGCTGAAACCAAAGTCAACGCCCGGGAAGGCAGTGAAAAACGTGTATCTGATTGGTTCGCCGTTTCCCCCTATAACGATTGGTACCATTGAGAAGATAATCAGAAACTGCGCGATACTCGCAAGCATCGTCCAGCTCTCGCGTATGTTCGGGCGCTTGCCGAATAGTACAATAAATATCGAGGCAATTGCAGGGCATAAAATTGCTAACAACGGTCTATAAGTTATTGGTACCAATTCCTCCATCATGGTATTGCCCACCTTCCTAATCCAAATAGTTCATTAACTTTATCCAACATGCCTAAAGGAATATCCGCAGGATTAGCAAGCCAGAGAATACCAACGATTATGCAGAGAGAAGCGAGGGTTAATACCGGGATAAGCATGCTAAGCGGTATTTCATTTTTGCTTGAGGATGAATGCTCCTCTTCTTTACCTTCTCCTCGCTTCATGTACATCGTTTCTATCACACGCCAGAAATAAACGAGGTTGAGTAGCGTGCTGAGCAACATAACTGCAACGAATGTGATTTTCCAACCTCCTGCATCTAAACATGCAAGTATTATATACACCTTTGAGACGAAGCCCACGCTTGGCGGCACCCCAATCATTGAAATCGCAGCTAACGTAAAAGCCGCACAGGTGTAGGGCATTTTTCTTCCCAAACCCCGGAAATCGCTTATATTCCACAATTCCGCCTTATATATAAAAGCACCGGCAACTAAGAACAGGCACCCTTTCATCAATGCGTGGTTGAGTATGTGCATCAATGCGGGGGTCAGCCCGCCCCAAATGGCAGAATGGGTGGAAACGGAAAGTCCAACCGCGAGCATAATATAGCCCATTTGCGATACGGAGGAATAAGCAAGCATTCTCTTTAGATTATACTGTGCTATCGCAAGCACCGACCCAATGATTATGCCGAATGCCGCTACCCAGCAAAGGAAATCGAATATAGGCAAGAGTTTGATGAAAGCCACAGTATAGACAGAGAAACTGACTCGTATAAGCGCATAGGTAGAAACTTCAATAATAATGCCGGAAAGCATTGCACTTATCTCCGAAGGAGCGAATGAATGCGCATCCGGTAACCACGTATGAAGCGGGAAGAGCGCCATTTTTATGCTCAAACCAACGAGGAAGAAGACAAAAGCTGCTTGAACTACTTTGTTTTCGTATAGCGGCGGCAATATGAGCGAGAGGTCATGCATGTTCAGCGTGCCCGTTACTGAATACAGAAAACCTATACCGAGCAAGAAGAAACAAGCACCGATAGAACCCAATACGAGGTAAGTAAAGCTCGCCTTCAGCGCTATTTTACCCCTTGAAGCTATTAACGCATACGCGGCGAGCGAAAATATCTCGACGAACACATACATGTTGAATATGTCGCCGGTCATGGCTACACCACACAGACCAGTAACGAGGAGTTGAAAAAGGGTATAAAAAGAAACGATTTTATGAGGCAGCTCGTGCTCTATGCTCCTCTTTGAATACGTTACGCATACTAAGCTCAAAAACAGAAGGACGACCAATATGTATGCGTTCAGTGCATCCACGACATATTCTATGCCCCAGGGCGGTCTCCATCCGCCGAGCCAGTAATATATGGTTCCTTTTGTGAGGACGTGGTTCAGGATAAAAATAGACATGACGAATTGAACGAGAATGGTTACGATGGAGATGAAAGCACAAGATTTCTTGTTCAGATAGCCAGCAAGTAGAATGGTGAATGCGGAAAGCATGGATATTACGATCACGAGCACTGGAAAATGCTCAACTACGCTTATCATGTTTATGACTATCTTAAAATCTAAAGCATATTATATATAAGCTTGCCTTTTTTTTTCATCGGGACACCGGTGGCACGGTTAGTGGGGAATAGATAAAAAGCGAAAAATATTTATATTACCCTTTACTAATAAGGGAAATAATGTAACGATAAAAACTCTCAAATAAAGATGAGCATAAAAGATTCGTTCGAGAAAGCGATATTGGATAAGCGAACTTTGGCAGTGATAGTAGTGGTAGCGATTTTATGGCGGACATTCATCAGTCTTAATAGAGAGATAGCCCTTTGGGAAAGCATGTGTTCTGGCATTGCTCTCATCTTATTTGGCTGGAGTCTCTTTGCTTACATGTGTCTCAAGCCCAAGAAACTGAAGGGCTGGGTAATGTCAAATTGGATTTACCAGGGGATTGCCGTTAGCATGATCTCTATAAACGTTTACGTCGTTATTTACTACGTGATGAGATGGCATAGGTTACTGCACGTAGAAGCTTATCTACCGCTGGATTACATTTTCAGAGATATAAGATACCTCATGTTAGTGGTGTTTTATTGCGGTGTAATATGGTCGGCGAAGTACGTACAAAAGATGCACGAGGATTACGTATCGCTATCCGAAGGGAAAGGTCTTCTGCATCTCATATCCCCATACTTATACGTAAGGGGGAAAAAGCTGAGAGAAATGGGCGTGAAAGAGTTAATGAGCACGGTGATGACTGATGAACGAACATTAATGGTGATAGTGGGTATAGCGTTTTTATGGCGAACAGTCATAAGTATTGACTATAATATAGCTCTTTGGGAAAGTATGTGCTCAGGTATCGCTCTTTTCATAATGGGCTGGCTTTTTTTGGCTTATATATATTCTATGTCCAGGAAACAGAAAGGCTGGTCGGATTTGGTTAAGGTCTATCATGGAATTGCCAGTGGTCTACTCGCGATAAACATTTATGTTCTCGTTTACTATGGAATGAGGTGGTATAGATTAATAGGCTTGGGAGGTGTTGCGGAAGCTTTTGTGCCACTGGATTACCTCTTCAGGGATGCAAGATTTTTTGCGTTAGTGATGTTTTATTGTGCATCAATAGTGCTATCGAAGTTTCTAAAAAGAGCGTATGATGAATATAGGCTGCTATCCTCGACAGCGAAGACTATTTAGCTCCTTTTTTACCTCAGCTATACAGATACTAAAATTCTGCCTTCAAAGTAACTATCTCAAAAGGTTTCATTTCCAATTCAATTGTTTCACCCTCTTTTTTCAACTCTTTTACCACTCCTTCGTCCTCTTCCTCCAGCATGTTCACAGCCTTGACCGCCTTTGGCTCCCTGAACAGAGTTATTTCAGCATTCGTTTCTTCTCCCTTCGTCTCATAGAATCTTAGAATCACTCCATCTCCGTCCTCTGCCCTCTTAAGTGCGGATAAAACCACACTTCCCGGTTCGATTTTCAAAAAAGACCGCTTCAAAGGCATTTTTTTGCCCTTTGGTAACTGCAACGCATCCAAATCGAAGTTGAATTCAAGAGCATGCTTGTAAGATGAAGCTTCTCGCCAATCTCCTTTATGCGGATATATGGAATACCTGAACACGTATTTTTTAAACTCCTGCGCATCCGGAACAGGTATTGCAGGACCTGTCCTGCCATCCGAAGACAGCATTGAAACACTTCTTAGCAGTGTCAAATAGATGTCGCCTTCCCTTACCGTGTTTTCCGGTGTCCCCCTGTGCATCACGGTCAAGCCCTTCTTTCCGTCAGAATAATCAAGCCATCTCAGTGATGGGAATACACCGCAAGGCTTCTCAACCCACTTCCCTTCTGGCTTACATCTAAATGGGCATGTCGGACGGGAAACAACACCAAATTGACTTCCGCAGGCATAATCAGAAGATTTTATGTCCGTGGAGAACCTGACCCTGAGGCGTGCCTTCGGATGCTTGTCTATTATGCACGTGATGAAATCTATTCTCGGAATGTCCTTATAGACTATTATTTTTTTTTCGCACTCTAAGAATTTATGTTCCCATATAAGTGGTTCCAGCTTCTCCGTCAATCTGTACGGCCAGCGAAGGGAAAAATAATCGGTCTTAACGTTGATAACCCGCCTCAAAGGACTTTCATTTATCTCGAAATTCTCTGCCCGGAACGAGCCATACTTCACACCCTCTCCTTTTTCTGTTTTCACCGGGATACACAATTTTTGCGCATGGTAGTAAAGGTCGCCGGTTTCTTCCTCCAGCACAAGCTCATTCGCCGTGCAAATCCTCTCTCCCTTTTGAATCACGTCAATTAACCCTGTGGCAGGGTCCATCTCAACCCCAAAGAATCTGTTTTCTATGGTGTTCCCCCTTATCATGATAAAATTCAGGTCATAACGATACCGTTTAGGCCCCCGCTCAAGGATTTTATACACCTTATATCCCAGCCCGGGAACCGTGGGAACAAATCCTATCCTCGCATATCTCACCGAGTCATCTTCATACCTCGTAAACCGTATAACCTCTACATCTATTTCCTCTTCACCACTTTTTAATCCTTTAACCTCTACTACTTTTCCTTTCTCAAAATTCAAATCCATCTCTACCCAGTTCCTCACTTCCCACGACAGCGAGTTAAATACAATTATATCCCCACCTTCAACTTCCCCTCCACCTTTCTTAGATTCATGCTCTACTATTATAGGGAACATGCGAGGGCAGAGGGTGCTCATCTTGGTTCTGAGGAAGCCCAGATATTCCTTTACCTCATCATAACCCCTGTCCATCCCTGTCCCCGGAACCACATCATGAAATGCGATGAACAAAATTTTTCGCCAGCAGTCTCTCAACTCATCCGAGGGATAGTAGCCATTCAGGAGTGATGATATTGTACCCCAGCGCTCGCAACACAACAACCAACTTTCGTGGCTGCAAAGTCCCTGTTTTATCCACATTCTGCTTGAGCAGCAATCTGGGAAAACCCCGGAGTACTTCCCTGAATACATCTCCCCCTTCCTGACCGCCATCTTGATATTTTTCTCCTCTGTTTCCTTCTCCAGTGCTTCAAAGAATTCGTGTGGTGTTGCAATTTTCATCCCCGCTTTTTCTCCTTTCTTCTCATTCCACGCCTCCACAACCCCCGGTGTTTCAGGCTGCGGCACCGTAACTCCACTCCCGGAAGGCATCAAGATACGGGAGGTTGCCGCCACTTCCTTGAGTTTCTCATAGCTTTCTTCCAGTTTTGTCAAGTCCAATCCCGCTCTGTACCCCAAAGGCATCCAGTGAGCTAAAATCCTCGTTCCATCCAAACCTTCCCACAAGAATTCCGATGGCTTTTTTTTCGATGCCCCTCTTCTGAATGCAACATACCTGTATCCAGATTTTTTGTATATCTGCGGGAGCTGGGCATTCAAACCAAAGCTGTCTGCCTGCCACATTACCGGAACATCAACCCCAAACTTCTCCTTCACATATCTCTTACCAACCAGGATTTCTCTTATCAACGTTTCTCCTTCCGGGAGCATCGTATCTGCCATCAAGTATTCTCCATCGGCTATCTCTATCTTGCATTCCTTTATGCACTTCGTAATCCTTGAGAACAGTTCTGGATACCTCTTCTCCGTCTCCTCCAGCAGAAAGGTTTGCTCTATCAGGAACTTGTAATCCGTCTTTTCAATAAGTCCAACCACTTCCTTCAGAATGAGTAGCATATTGATGTAAAAATAGTTCTCCTTCGTGAAGACCCAGATGGCATCGTAATGCGTGTGTGGGACGAGGTAAATCGTATCTTTTTCTTCCTCCTTCCCGTGCACTGCACTGTTCTTTCTTTTAGTACCCATTATTACAAGAATACCGTAGGAAACGTTTTAAAATAAGGAGTAGCGATGCAAATACATGTAAATTATCTTTACACAAAAGGGGTGAGCTTTAACTTAAGAGCTTCTTCGGTGATGATATTTTCGAGGCAATGTAATTTGGTATCGGGGCGATTGCAATACAGGATAACACTCCTGTCGAGCACGGTAACTTTAAAGCGGTTCGTTACCATGTGACCCAGCTCTTCACCCAGTGCACCCCCTGTTGGCATCCCAAATATTGCTACATTTCCCACTTCCCTCAGTTCCATCACCCAATATGAAAACAACTCCGCCATTCTTTCAAGGTTGCCCGGCATTTTCAAACGATATTGATACTCTAACAAATCCGTTCCAATGATAGCCATGACGGGAGGTTCTAAACCGGAAATGAAATCAGTGAATATAGGAAAATCTTCCTCCATTGATTTGCCCTCCAAAACTTTCACATTCTCTCTTACCTCTTTCTTCTCCTTTCTTACCTCAAAGACTGTGAGATACTTCGCATAATCCTCTTCCTTTACAAAGGGCAATACCCCTCTCCTTAACCGCCTCTCATCCCACCCACTACTTGGAATCTTCACGCAGTAATTCCCTTGCTGGATGCTGTCTATAATCATGTGAGCGACGATGGACTGGTATCCTAAGAGGGATAAATCATCGCCATATTCTACAATATTGGTGCTTCCCTTGGGTAATCCCCCCCCCAAAATCCTATCCAATTCCACACACCCTGTAGATATATTTGTGGCGGTATTTGGCACAATCTCTACTTTTCTCGGCTTCTCTATTTTCCTCCTCTCGAAAGGACCGAAAAATCTAAATCTGCCACCATCTAAGGTAAAACCATATTTGTGCTGGTCTATCCTGACGCCTCTTAATTTCTTTAGCACCATTTCCCTCGCCCTCCGGTAATCTATGGATATGCGGCTCAGCTCTATTATCCCATCAACAATATAATCGAGCGGACCTGTCTCAAGCCTTTCCGATATGAGTATCAAATTCATTTTGTATTGCGCTGCATAATTTCTTACCAGGTCAGTTATTGCAGCTTCCAGCACTTCTATTTTCTCCTCCTTTGCTTCCGATGCAATCGCCTCCCAGCTATCAATTACGAGTGTCGCGGGTTTTCCTACCTGTACCATTTTCAGGTGAAGAATGTCAGAGAAAGGGCGCGGTCCAGGAAACGCTTTTGATGAGATATACAGGTTAGTCGCATCTACCAGGCTCACAAAGCCGGCACGTTCTTCCAACCATGGGAATTGGTGGTAAAGAGCAGGAAGTGAAACCCGCGATGAAAGATATATAGCATTCTCGCCCCCGAACTCATCGAGTATCTCAAAAGCGAGCATTGTCTTCCCCGTTCCCGGCTCTCCCTTTATCAGCAGCGAATACCCCTCCCCCGATGATAGCGCATTCTCCAATTCAGGTGGTATTCCCGTATTCATGTTTTTACTATATGAGATTCATAAATAAAAAGCCTTTCGGTTTTTTGATTTCATGGAGGGAAAAGCATTTCACGGTACAGGATAACGACTTTAAGCGCGTAAAAAAATAGATACGTCATCGCGCAAAGAACAACGAATATAACACCCATGAAAAGCCCGAAGTAATAACCTAAACTCTCCACTTCTATTTCAGGGCAACTTTCCTTTATTAACTCCAATGTCTCAGGATCACATGAACCCAAACCACGCATGAGTCTAATGGTGCACCCCGGGCATTTAATAAAACATTTCACCGCACTGCCGAATTTACTTTCCATCTTCTTTTACCTCTTTTTATACTTATGATTTATAAATATTTCGATATTTGTCCTCATTATAATAATCCTACCACAGAGTGGAAGAGCACCATGAATGGTTCAGGATACAAGCCTATGATAAAAGATATAACTGCCAGGATGAGAAGTGGAACCCACATCGTTAAAGGTGGGTCCCTGATTTTAGCGTTATTTGCTAGTTCCGGTTTCAAGGGACCAAAGAACATTTTCTTCGCAGCTGCGAATGTATAGATACCCGTTAATATAGTTGAGAGGATACCCAGAATTGCAATTAACAGTCCTATGGAAGTAGGATATGCAGCGAAAACGCCGGTAAACAGTATCCATTTCCCTGTAAACCCACTTGTGAGAGGAACACCTGTGAGTATTGCTGAGGCTGTTATCCAGAGCAGGGCGGTTATTGGCATCTTATGTATAAGTCCACCCATCTTATTCATATCCCTGATGCCTGTTACGTAAACTACTATACCAGCGGTTGAGAAGAGAATGGCTTTACCCAGGATGTGACTCAGGAAGTAAAACATTCCACCTTCAATACTCCAGATGGTGAGTGCTCCCAGTCCAAGGACCGAGTATGATATCTGACCGATAGTTGAGCAAGCACAGAGTCGCTTCACGTCAGTTTGAGCCATTGCGAGGAGAGCCCCATACACTATGGTTAGTAGTGCCAGCGCCATAATAGGTATGCTAAAAATTTTGAGATCATTATGGAGTGGTAAGATGAGGACCCGGACAATTACATAGGCTCCTATATTCGCATAAACTGCAAGCAACCCAGCTATGCACGTGGGATGCTCTGCGTGAACCCAGGGCATCCAAACATGAAGAGGAAATATCGCCAGCTTTGTAGATACACCGAGAAGAATAAGTAATGCAATCCAAAAAGTCATTGGATTCCCGACAAGAGTATGTAACTCCGAGATTGCAAAGGTGCCTATCTGAGAATAAACTAATACCGACCCAAATAAGACGAATGTTCCACCAACAATACCCCACAGGAAACACATTACGGCAACTCTAAAGCGCTCTACATAACCAAAGAAACTCATTATGAAGTAAAGGGGGATAACCATTAATTCCATAAAAAGATATATTACAATGAGGTTTGTAGCAAAGCAAATACCGATGAAAGCTGCGGGAAAGAGGAGGTATAGCCAGAAAAACGTGGTAAAATACGCGAGTTGTGTCTTTTCATCCTTTTCTCCATATATTACCTCTATTCTGTGTTCCACATAGTGTAATGAGTAAAACGCAAGGGCGGTGCAGATTATATTTATTATCAACGCAACAGGTATGCTCAAACCATCAGCCAGGAGACCAAAGGTCACGTAGGGCCCCCATACGTATTCCTCGAGAATCGGTGTACCCTGATAAACGCTGATGGTCGCTATGCAGATAAGAGCAGTAGTATATAGTAGGGTTATACCTGGTACAAATCGTGCTTTTCTCCCTATTTTGCGCCTGGTTACAAGTATAAACAGGGCGGCTATAACGGGCACTACTACTGTTTGAAGGAGAATATAGGGTATCATCATTTCATCACCACCCCAAATAGTACAAATAAAAAAAGGAGTAGCATAGCAATAAGGATGTATATCAAATTATACGATAATTCTCTATCCTTGGCTTTTTTTATTGCGTTATAGATTTTTTCGAAGTTAAGGAGCTCAGGAAGTCTCACGTGAAACGCATTATCTAACCGATTCTCGACAACTGTCTGTGACTTTGGATGGATAGCGCGAAAAAAACCAGCCACTCTCATTACATTCCGGTCAATGAAGCTTGTAAAGTCCATTAAAGGTCCTTCGCAGAACCTTATAACCTTTTTTCCCGGTATCCGGTAGAACCAATCTGTATCAAGCGTAATTGTAGGTGTGCCGTGAAGCATTGCTCTTAATAGCCAGAACGCTACGAAAGTGAACAAAAGGATCTGGCACATTGCTACCACATGACCTGGTGCATAAGGAACGTAATCAACGGGATAAGGAAGAATGTTGTAAAGTATTTGTGGATACACGCCGAGCAGGGTGCACAAAAACGCCGTTATGCCCATTGCCGCGAGCATATTCTTGGGCGGTTCTCGTGCCTTGCATACTGGCTTATCTCTCGCGAACCACACACCCCACGGAAGCTTCAGACCAGTATGCAGGAAAGTTCCTATTGAAGCGCCTTCGAGCATCAGCCATATAATTGAATAATGCCACATCGCAGAAGCTTGGATAATCATTGTTTTACTT
>QBUL01000111.1 GCA_013180605.1 Candidatus Methanophagaceae archaeon GoMg1
GATTGAAAGACTGAATAGGGCGGTTTCTATGCGAGAGTGAAATGTGAAACTATGGTTGTGCGTGCCACAATAAAAGCTTTTCGGTTTTGTTTCGCTTGGAATTAAAATTCATAAATTTATAGGATGTGTTTTTACAATTCGTGCTAGCTATGGCTATAAACTGCGGAGGTGCTGAGAACAATAATTGGTTTTTATATCTGTTTAGAAAATATTATCTGTTGGTTGTTTGGTAATTGTTGGACAGCCTCTTCAGGTTTGAGGTTTGAGTGATGAGGTTTGAGGAGAGGGATTTTACCAGTCCATTTAGCATTCTTCCGACTTCCTCGCTCAGATTGAAAAGTTCTTGATATTTTGCGTCACTCAGATATTTTAAGTCTCTTGCCAAGAACAGATAATATTCCGTCTCTGACAACGAGCCATGCGGTATATAGAGCATCTGAATATATTCCTTTAAATGTCGTCTTTTAGAACCTTCTGCAATATTTGCTGCAACAGAAACTGCAGAACGACGGATTTGCGATGTTAATCCAAACTTCTCTTCATTTGGAAATTGTTGTGTAACTCTATAAACTTCTAACGCTAGCTCATGGCTTTTTTGCCACACCTTCAAGTCCTCAAACCTCTTTATTTCACTCACACCTCACACCTCATCACACCACCTCATACCACACGTGTCGAAACACCCTCGCACTATCAGCCCAATACCGGGTTAAACCGCCGTATTCATCATCGTATTCGAGCATTGAGAGCAATGATTTGGAGCTTTGTGGCTTTTCCAATGCACGGCGTGCTTCAATAGCCACGTCGACGACCGTCCAGTAACCCAGCCGGAAGAAATAGCCAAATAGCCTGTTAGATACGAGCGTTTTGAAACCGTTGTTTTCATACCACCATGCAGGCGTGGAGGCAAAAGAAGGCACTACCAGGTCCGGCTTTGTCCTCTTTAACGCTTTCAATTCTTCTTCCTGTGTTGGCTCGACCAGTATCTCGGGGTCAGAACCGTATTTCGAGCAGAAATCACACCACATTTCCTCTGTTCTCTTCTTTGCATCCTCACTGAGTAGCATGTCAAAATTCGTGCCGGTTCTGAACTTGAGAACGAGGAGTTCACATTTCATACCGCAATGTCTGACCAGATCAGCCGCATAGCCACCGGTGTAAGAGCCAACTATGGATACCGTTTTCCCTTTTAGAACGGGCAGGTGTCGCGCAAGCGTTTCTTCCGCGATTCTCCTGCTTTGCGCTGCAACTTCCTCTGCTCTTCCTTCTATTCCGTATACCTCTCCGATGTCCATCAATAACCTATCCATACCGTCAAATCCATACGGCCCATACTCAATGGATGTGTATCTCGGTTCAGGAGCTAATTCAACGTATTTCATACCATATTTCTTATCGAGAAGTTCCGTCCATGGCTCGGTAGCGTACTGAACGACCGATGCAAAAGCGCGTGGCAGTTTCTTTACGTCATCAACCGTGTTATTGTAGAAATACAAGCCATTTACGTGCAAGCCCATGTCCCGAACCAAAGACACGAATTCTCGACACCTTTGACCATCATCCGGGAGCTGAGCGAGCGTGGTGATGTTCAACGATTTATCGTCACTATCAAATTCTGCATCTGCATCCACATTCTCCAACAATTGTGTTATCAATGCGTTTCTCAGTATGCTGACGCCGCGCTTGGCAAAAACGCTGTCCTGCTCGCACGACACCAGCGTGGACACGACTATTTCACAGGGCACTTGTGACTCTTCTCGTACCGCATCCATGTAGTCGCCAATCTGGTCAGAAACGTCAGTGGAAATAACGAGGATAAGTTCCGGCTTGTATTTCACGTAAACTTCCGTAATTGCACCCAGCAGCCGGTCATAAGCGCCGTAAACCGTTTCTGCCTCGCTTAACGCGGTGCAGGGCATATCGTAAATGGGGTTCCAGCCGCGGCATGGGTTTATCCTGCGTTGATATGCGCAGCCAATAGGACCGTGCAGGAGGACAACGGTGTTTTTTAGCGACGTTGCTATTGTGGTGGCGCAGGAAATCTTACCGCCCAGCGCTGCCCGTCCGTGAATGGGCAAACTCCAGATGCTGCTAACCATGAAGTCCTCTGGCGATAACGTGTAATTAAACCCGTTATTTGTCATTCCCTGCTTTTCCACGTCCATACTTCGCTTTTGTCCTCCTTCGGATTTCACGACCGATTATCATCATCTCTTCCGCAGATAATGGTGTGGGAACAGAAGTCTGCGAGTTGTTGTATATTTTCTGTGCGAACTCCCTGAACAAATCGGCAATGTCACTTGTAGGGTCATATTCAATCACGGTATTACCATCTATTTCGGCTTCGGCAATCTCGTGCGCATTGGGTATATGCCCGATGACCCGCGAGCCAATCTGTTCCGCGAAATCGTAAACCACGTCCGCTTCATCCAGCATACCACGAACGTTGTAGATGATGCCCCCTAATGGCGACCCGCCTTTGTTTGCGAACTCGCTTATACCACGGCAGATATTGTTTGCTGCGTAAAGAGCAAGATAATCCGCAGACGTTACGACATAGACCTCGTCTGCCAATCCTCTTCGCAGCGGCATTGCAAAACCACCACAGACCACGTCGCCAAGCACGTCGTATATCACCATGTCTGGCTTTAGTTTCTCAAACGCATTCAGCCGCTTAAGCAGATCTATCGCGACGATAACGCCTCTACCCGCGCATCCGAAACCTGGCCGCGGACCTCCGCACTCGGCGCAATAAACGCCCCTATAACCTCGGTGGATGACGTCCGCAAATTCAATTTTTTTCCCTTCCACGAGCTCTTCTAACCCAAGCCGTTCTATTCCTTTATCCCGCGATATGTCGAGTATGGTTGGTATCTGAACCTCACCGGTCAGGTTTCTGGTACAGTCTGCCTTGGGGTCGCAGCCAATCATCATCACGGATAGCCCTTGCTCAGCCAATGCTGCTGCGATGTTCGACCCTGTCGTGGATTTTCCTATTCCTCCTTTGCCATAAAATGCTATTTGTCTCATCTTTTTTTAGGTTTGAGGTTTGAGTGGTGAGGTTTGAGGAAGCAGAGTCCTGTCATCTGTTTCTCACACCTCATACTCCACACCTTCACACCTCCCTCCGTTTTGAAAGTGATTTTATTAGTCCATTTAACATTCTTCCGACTTCCTCGCTTAGATTGAAAGGTTCTTGACATTTTTTGTCGCTTAGATAATTTAAGTCTTTTGCCAACAATAGATGATATTCCGTCTCTGACAGCGAGCCATGCGATATGGAGAGCATCTGAATATATTCTTTTAAATGTTGTCGCTTGGAACCTTCTGCGATGTTTGCAGCAACAGAAGCCGCAGATCGCCGAATTTGCGATGTTAAGCCAAACTTTTCTTCAGTTGGAAATTGCTGCGTAACTTTGTACACCTCCAGCACAAGCTCATGGCTCTTCTGCCATACTTTTAGATTCTCAAACCTTTTTGTCTCACTCACACCTCCTCACCTCACACCTCATAATATCGTGACACCAGCGAATTAACGATGGATTCAAGCCAGGCAGGAACGCCGCGGAAACCTGCATAAGGGACATCCGTTAATGCTATGTTATCTATTGTAGGATATGAGAACCGAACCAGAGGTATTCTCGCCACATTTGCCAATCTTTTGTCAAATGTGGAGCCGAAAAGCATTTGCACGCCTGCCGCTCTAATTCGCTGTTCCATTTCAAATCGGTCTGGCTCAACAAGGACTTCATGAGCAATTCCTGACATCTCTTTTAGCGTTTCCTCCAGCACATAGTTCTTGTTCGTTACTGCGAGAACCTTCACGTCAAACCCCAGCTCGGCGTTCAGGAACTTTGCCAGTGCGATTCCCTTAGCCGTGTCACCCACGATGGCGCAAGACATGCCGTAAAAACCGTTCAGATAGAATTGAACCTTTTCTACCGATTCCTTCACTTTTGCTCGTTCCCATAACATAAATTCTCGGTTCGCTTCTTTGTCAAGCGATTCGCAAACACGCTCTAAAAAACGTTCAGTCGCAGAGACGCCGTAGGGATAATCAACAACCACGTAAGGCGTTCCAAATCGCTCCTTCATTACACGTGCCAATTTCACGCCGTCACCACCAAGAACAACGTTTAGAGATGCTTCTGGTGCTGCTGCAATTCGTTTGAACACGTCAGCAGTTAACACCGCATTTGACGCTACGCCAACACCGTGGAGCAGGCGTTTAATCTCGCTGAGGTCAGCAACACTCTTAAATCCATCGTCCTTGAACCCAATCAGGTTTACGGAATCCGTATTAGTTTTGCCGCTGCCGCTGCTACTGTTGTTATCCATAAAATCCGCAAGAGAGGCTAAAGCGCTTTCATAGCCGAGCCATGCCAGCTTGTGGAAACCCGCAGCGCTGAAATAAAGGATTTTGGACTTTATCTCGACATCCTCACGCGCTTTAACTTCTACGGCATCGAGGTCGTCACCGACAATTGCAGGTGCACAGGCATCGAGAAGCGCAATAAAGGCGGGTTTGAACGTTTCATCTACTTTTTTCAGTGCTGCCAATGCCTTGTGTTCAGCACCATAGATAAAATCACGAGGGTGTATCCCGCTGAATGCAACTCGCGAATCGGCATTATCGCATAGCGTACGCAGCAGCATCATTCCACTGTGACACCCGGGTGGCGAGTGCAGCACGACATAACCATCTTTAATGCCGTGAAAAACTCTAAACGCACCTATTAGCTGGCAGCCCTGCGTGGGGTCCTTCGATAAATGTTCTTTTTCCATATACTCTATTTCTTCAGCCATACTCATTCCGCCTTATATAGCTGGGGTGAAAAAAACCATGAGATTCCACGAGATTAACACAAGAGGATGACGCTTGATACATATTTGAGTTGTATCTTGTATCCTGCATCTTCACTGTTTCTCATGGAAATCATTCCTCCACCTTCCAATGGATTAATGCGTCTTTTGAACGCCACACCCAGTATAAACCTCCCTCTTCCTCTTTTATCATCCCTGATTCCGTTAAATATGCACGAATCGCACTTCTTTGGTCTTCGGTTAGCTCGCCGTCGAGGTTGTCTTTCCAGCTTTCAACTATTTCCTCCACGCTGTTCACATATTTCTTTGTATGCGCATCGAGCATCTCGATATTCGGGTGGATGTCAAGTTCCCGTAAAACCATGTAAAGGCATGTATAATCGGGATACGGCGGCTTGGGCTTTCTGTATATCCGTTCGTAATATTTTTCGTACACGCTGTCTTTGGTATTAGCCGCAGCACCAATCAATAAATACGCGTAACCCCTGCAAACGTCATTTATTTTTTTAAATGAATTATGCAAATCCGTTATGTAATACAATGCATGAGAAGAGATGATAAGGTCGTATTTACCTTTATTCAGCTCTATTAATTCCTCTTCTGTCGTGTCTTCCCATTTTTTGTTTATACAGTCTATGTTTGTCAGCTTATCAGCTTCTGCTTTATCCTTCAGGATATCGAGCATACCGGTGGAAGGTTCAACCGCCACAACACGTTTCACGGACTTCGTCTTTGCCAGCGGAAGAGCGAAAATACCCGCCCCTGCACCGACATCGAGCACCGTCTCGGGTCTATGCTGTCCGAGTTTTTCAAGCAGTTGAGTACGATTTGAATGTTCCATCGTTTTCACGTACTCAGGTGCTTTATGATTCCACGCTTCGGTAATGGAGCCGTATTTTTGGATATACAGGTGTGACCACGCGTCCAGTATCCCCTCTTGCCACATTTTTGCCCATTCGATATTCAAACTCCCTATTTTATTCTTGTTGTTATTCATTTTCTCTCATTTCCTTTAATTTAACTTTAACTCTGCCCTTGGGCCGTCATGTATTCTTCTCTCGTCTTTTGCCGGATACGCAGAGCAAAATCCGCCAGCTCCTTCGTTGACAGCGGTGTCGGAGACACAGTTTCCTTGTTCCCGTAGATGCTCGCTGCTAAGTTCCTGAACCTATCTGCGATTGTTGATTTTGGACTGTGCTCTATCGCAGTCCTTGCATATATCTCGCTTTCCATTATCGTTGTGTCGTTTGGGATTGTTCCTATTACCTTTGACCCCACACGCCGTGCAAACTCATCCACGAGAGCGAAGTCATCCAAGGCACCCCTCACGTTATACACGATGCCACCCAACGGCGAGCCTTCTCGGCGTGCATGTCGAGCAATACCCTTGCAGATATTGTTTGCCGCATACACGGCTAAATAGTCGGCGGAAGTAACGACAAAGACATCATCTGCCAGTCCTCGCCTCAGAGGTATTCCAAATCCGCCACACACGATGTCCCCCAGCACGTCATATATCACCACGTCAAGGTCAAAATTGTCGTAGATGCCCATCTTCTTTAGCAGGTCAATGGCAACGATTACTCCGCGTCCCGCGCATCCCACGGCGGGCTCTGGCCCTCCTGCTTCCACGCAAAGAACGCCTTTGTATCCCTTATGCACGATTTCGTCCACCTCTATTTGCTTGCCCGCCACCAGCTCCGTCAGTCCGAGTTTTGCCACCCCTTTCTCTCTTAATACATCCAACACCGTTGGCATGTCCGCATCACCACGCAGGTTTCTTGTGCAATCGGATTTCGGGTCGCATCCAATCACCATTGTATTAAGTCCCTGCTCCGCATAAGCCGCAGCGAGATTCGATGAAATCGTTGATTTCCCTATGCCACCTTTACCATAGAAGGCTATCTGTCTCATTTTTCTATCCTTTTTTTCCTCACATCTCCGTATAATTATTGATTATTGCGTTTACAACTTTTTCGGTGAGCTGAGGAACGCCTCTGAATCCTGCGTAAGGCGCATCAGAGACCGAAACCTCGTCTATTATAGGATAAAATATCCTGACCAGCGGAGCGCCAAGTTCGTATGCCAGTTTCTTCTCCATTGAAGACCCGAAAATCATCTCCACTCCTTTCTTACGTATCTCTTCATTCATTTCAAGCCTGTCGGGTTCCATGAGCAGCGACCCAACATAATCACATTTGGTTTTATCACCCGAAACGTGGTTTCTCGATGTGACTGCTAACACCTTCACGTAGAGACCGAGTTCGTCACTGAGGAACCGAGCAAAATCAAATGCACGCCCGCCATCACCGACTACCGCAACTGAAGTGTCGTAAATACCCTGCAAGAAGAGAAATATACGCTCTACACGCTCTTTAATCTTCTCTTTCTCTGCACTAATAAAATCGTGATCTGTTTCTTTGTTTAAACCCTTTGTTACGCAATCCAGAAATTCTATGCTGTTATCCAAGCCAAAGGGATAAGGAGCCACGACATAAGGCGTATCAAACTTTTCCTGCATTATTTTTGCACTTTCTAACCCATCTCCACCCAGCACGACATTTAATGATGCGTCAGGCGCATTTTTTAGTTCCGCGAAACGGGAATTGGTTAAGACCGTATTGACCGCTATCTCCTGCCCGTTTAGCATTCGCTGGATTTCCAAAAAGTCCGAATACGCCTTAAAGTCATCCTGTTTAAACCCAATCAGGTTTATCCTGTCCTTGTCCTTTTCCTTGTCCGTTTCGCTGCGAACCATAAAACGGGTGAGTTCTGCCAGCGTCTCTTCGTAGCCAAGCCATGCAGGACCTTCGTAACCGCCGGTGCTTAAAGAGAAGATTTCCGCTGCGATTTCGTCTTTCATTATGTGGACAACCCCTTCTACGTCGTCACCCATAATCGCGGGTGCACTGCAATTGAGCACGGCAATTAAAGCGGGCTTGAAGTTGTTATAGGATAGTCGTATGGATTCAGTCAGTCTTCCCTCTGCACCATATACCATGTCCTGTGCTCGTAATCCACTGCTAACTATTCTGATGTCATTCTGATTTGAGCCGAGTGCTCGTAGAAGCAATACGCCACAATGGCAGCCTGGCCGTCCATGAACGATAGTAACCGCATCTTTTACGCCACCCAACGCTCTCGCAGCTCCCACCAGTTTGCAGTCCTGCGTGGGGTCGTAAACAACCCCTTCCCGTGCTTTTAGTTCTTCTGTGGTCATTTTTTTATTTTTTAGGTTTCAGGTTATAGGTTTAAGGTTTTTCAGGGAATTGATTAAGCCACTTAGCATTTTTGCTATTTCTTGGCTCTGACGGCGAATTTGTGACGTCAATCCAAACTTCTCTTCACCCGGAAATTGTCGTGTAATCTTACACACTTCTAACACGAACTCATGGCTCTTCTCCCACACTTTCAAGTCATCAAACCCTTTTATCTTACTCATCTTCCTATCACCTGATACCTATCACCTTACACCTCATACCTCACGCCTCCTCCACCTCATATCTCACACCTATCACCTATTGCTCCCTCACGAATAATCGCAAACATATCAGCCAATTTTGCCCACTGTGGGATCATACTGGTTCTATAAGGGTCATATTCGAGCATGCACAGCAGAGGATTTCTCGTCTTCGGTTTGTTTAACGCCTCTTTCAGCAGCATTGCGAGTTCAATCGCGCATTCAAAACCTACCCGCTGATGGTGAAGCATGAAATCCATTGGATTGAAGGTTCTTATGCCTTCTTTGTTGTATTCATGAACTGGATTGGTAAGACTGGACAAAACAGCGAGGTCCGTCCCTGTTCTTTTCATCGCTTTTATCTCTTCTGCCGCAGTCGGGTTCACTAAGACCTCCGGGTCTGAGCCGTACTCCCGCGCCCAGGCAACCGATATATTCAGCACCTCTTGTATGGCTGATTCGGAAAGCAGCCGTTCTAAACCACGCGTGTTGTATATTATGACACTTGCTTTCATCCCCATATCCTGCAATAGCATCAGTTCGAGGCTGTGCAGTCCACCCATACCATTGTAAGCGACTTTTTTACCCTCTACTCCCTTCCGGGCTTTGTAAAGCCGCTCAGTCATGTGTTTCTTACGCTGTTCTATCACTTCCTCCGCCTCTCCTTCTTTGCCCATCCGTTTCGCGATTTCCTTAAAAACACGCACGCTTCCCTCTATTCCATAGGGGCTCAACAATTCCGCATCCTCGCTATTCTGGTATTCTTCCAATTGCACGGTCGAAAAATAATCAACGCCCATCTTTTCTTTCATCCGTTTCGCCCACGCCATCGGGAAATCCGTGATGTTAAGCTCCGCTTTTGATAACTCCTGCAGGTCCTTCACCGCGGTATGGTCAAAGCAAACCTTGTTTATTTCAATCCCCATTTCGTTCAGCATCGAAGCCATCTCTTCGGTCTTTAAACCCGCACCATGAATGGGAAAAGTGATGATGTTTACGGACCCGTCGTTTTTATCTGTTCTTTCGCTCTCCACACCATTGCACAGCATCTGGTCTGTGATAGCATAAAGAGCGTCCTGATAGCCGACGGGTTTGGATTTATCCGTGAAATCGCCCGTTGTGTAGACGACCTCGCAGCCAACGTCTCCCTTTGCTTTTGTCTTTTCTATTACCACCTTGAAATCATCTCCGATTAAATCGCTTGCACAGGTCGTTATCACCAGAATCAGATTTGGATGATACTTCTCAAAGGTCTCTTTGATACCCACGCGTAATTTATCCTCACCGCCGTAAACGACTTCTAAATCGTTCATATCGGTGCATGGCGTCTCGTAGAACGGCATATATGGTCTGAACGGGTTTATCTTACGCTGAAATGAGCATCCGATTGGTCCGTGTATCAGCGGCACGGCATCCACAATCGCTTCTGCAACCATCAAAGCGCCAGAAACCTTACCCGGTATGGCTGTTATTCCGTGCAGTGGCAGCGAACTGTAGGCGTTGATAAGCGGTCTCAAAAAGCCCGCTTCGCCATTTGTTCCTTCATGCATCATTTTTTGTTTCCTCTTTTATCAGGTTTGAGGTGTCAGGTTTGAGGTGATAGGTGATAGGTATTGGGTGTTAGGTTTAAGAGGACTTACACCTCATTTCCTCCTCCATATTGTCTTACCGGTCTTATAGGCACGATATAAGGTCTCTCATCGTGATTGTTCACTTTCACTTCAACACCATAAACATGTTTTATATTATCCGGCGTAAGGACAGAAACAGGGTCGCCCGTGGAAAAAATTTTACCGCTGTTCATCATTACTATTCTATCAGCGTATCTCGAAGCTAAATTTAGGTCGTGGATAGCCATTATCGCCGAGATTTGCTTTTCTCTCACGATGTTTTTTATGATGTCCATCACTTCAAGCTGGTGTCGGATGTCGAGGTTGGAGGTAGGTTCGTCGAGCAAAAGGACATCAGGTTCTTGTGTGAGTGCTCTCGCTATAAATACTTTCTGCTGTTGACCGCCGCTGAGCTCGTTAATGTCTCGCATGGCGAATTCTTCGATGTTCAGCAGTTGTAGAGTTTCTAAAACCATTTCAGTGTCTTTTTCACTGCTTCGCCAGCCAAGATGAGGACGTCTGCCCATGAG
>QBUL01000182.1 GCA_013180605.1 Candidatus Methanophagaceae archaeon GoMg1
TCTATATATTCGTTGCTCGCGAAATGAAATATCAGCTTTTCTCTAATCATTCCCTACCCTCTTTTATTCTTTTCACACTCAAGTTTTATACCATTCCACAAACTTCTTAAGCCCCTCTTCTATTTTAACATTGGGCTTCCAATTTAAATCGTTACTTATTTTACTCGTATCTGCTAATGTATCCCTAACATCGCCCTTCTGCTTCCCTATATAGTTTATCCTTGCCTTTTTTACAGTAGCTTCTTCTATCTTTTTAATCAATTCATTAACGCTTACCCTGCTTCCCCCGCCAACGTTAAAAACTTCTCCTTTTATCTCATTAGCAGCTGCTAAAATATTCGCTTCTACAACGTCATCAACAAAAGTAAAATCTCTCGTCTGCGTTCCATCTCCGTAAACAGTTATTTCTTCTTCGTTCAAAATCGCCTTTACGAACTTATGTATTGCCATATCTGGTCTTTGCCTTGGACCGTAAACCGTAAAATACCTTAGCGAAACGGTTGGGACGTTGTAATTCTTCCAGTATAGATAACACAAGTTCTCGCCTGCTAATTTTGTTACGCCATACGGAGAGATCGGTTTTAGTAAAGAATCATCTCTCATTGGCAGTTCTGCATCGCCATATACCGAAGATGAAGAAGCGTAAACGAATTTTTTGATTTTTCTGTCTTTGTAGAATTCCAATAATTTTTGCGTTAATTCTATATTACTCTTCGTGTATATCTCAAAGCTCTTGCCCCATGAAGCCCTTACACCTGCTTGTGCCGCTAAATGGAACACATAGTCCACTTCAGGGAAATTATCCATGTTCATAATGTCTTCTTCGATAAGTTTGAAATTGTTGTTTTTAAGAGCATTTTCTATATTTTTTTCTTTGATCTCTCGATGGTAGTAATCAGTGAAGCAATCCATTCCTACCAATTCGTATCCCTGCTCTAACAGCTTATCCACCAAATGGCTTCCTATGAAGCCTGCACAACCTGTTACTAAGGTTTTCATTCCTTATTTTTCCCTCCCCAAATTATTTATATCCTCCCAAGATGTCATTAGCCCCTATTATAAAAGTCCTGTCCTTATCTTCTATATCCCTTATCAGTTTTATTGCAAAGGTGCTTATCAGATCACAGTCTAAAACTACAATGCTATACATCAAAAACCTCTTTTAAACGCTTATCGCTCTCTTCTTTTGTTCCACTCACCTTTATTTTTATTCCCCTGTGCGATAAAACCTCCTTGAATTCTTCAAGGTTCATGCATGCAATCTCTGAAGCTTTCCATAGGCTTACCTCGCCGTTTTTGTAGAGATGTATGGTAATTTCTCGCCTTAGTTCTGGCTTTTTCTCTAATAATGCTCTTACCGCATCTACTATAACCCCGCCTTCGGTCTCATAGTACCCCATCCTAACAAGAGAATCAATCTCCCTTTCAATTGCAGATGACATTTTTTATCTTTTCACCTCGGTGTTTAGTTTATTTATATCACTTCAGTTATATTTAGCTTTGCCACCATTAATATTTCCCGCAGATACATTCCTATTTCTTCTCTCAGATCTACCCTTTCCAAAGCGAAATCTACAATCGCTTTAATATACCCGAGCTTATCTCCTGCATCGTATCTCTTACCTCTGAATTTATATGCGTAAACATCTTTTTTATCTTTCGCTATTAGCAGTCTAATAGCATCCGTAAGCTGTATCTCATTCCCTTTTCCCGGTGGTGTTTTCTTAATGCAATCAAATATCTCTGGCGTGAGAATATACCTTCCAACAGTTCCTATGTTTGACGGTGCTTCCTCCAAAGAAGGCTTTTCTATTATGTCTTCAATACGATAAACGGATTTATCTAAATCTATTTCCTTACCCTTTATTTTTATTATTCCATAGTCGCTTATTTTCTCCTCCGGAACCGTTTCAACGGCGATTATTGGGTTATCCCTATCATACTGCTCAAACAAATTCATCAATTGTTTTATGCAACAAGGAGTATCGCTATCGCATTTTATTATGTCATCTCCTAACAGAACGGCAAACGGCTCGTCACCAATGTGTTTCTCGGCTTTTAAAACCGCATCGCCAAGCCCTTTTGGCTCTTTCTGTCTTATATAATGAATATCAACCAAAGAAGAAATATCTTTTACTTCTCGTAGCAGTTCGTATTTTTTGTTCTGAACTAAATGACTTTCAAGTTCTGGTGAAGTATCAAAATAATCCTCTATTGCCCTTTTACCCCGCCCTGTTATGATTATAATATCATCAATTCCTGATGCAATTGCCTCTTCAACGGCAAATTGAATGAGGGGTTTATCTATAATCGGCAACATCTCTTTTGGCATTGATTTTGTAACGGGCAAAAACCTCGTTCCCAATCCTGCTGCTGGTATTACCGCTTTCGTTATCATTTCATTTTATTCTCATTCCCGCACTCCGTGTTTCGCCTTTATCGCTTCGTTTATTTCATCCACCGCTTTCAGTAGTTTTGGCTTACGGTATTTTTCAGCAAAAGAAACAAACGCCTTCAAGTCCTTTGGCAGACATTTGCCTCCAAATGCTTTTCCGTGCACCGTTCCATACCGCCCTATTCGTGGGTCAAGACCAACGATATCCGCAACAACATGAGAATCAATGCCCAAGTCCTTACAAATAAGGAATACCTCGTTCCAGTAGGAAATCTTTGTCGCAAGCATGCAGTTCGATGCGTATTTTATCGTTTCCGCAGTCTTCAAATCGGTCCTGAAAATAGGTTTGTTCAGCGGCTTGTAAACCCCTTCCAAAACATCACCCGATTTTTTATCGTATTCGCCAATCACAATTCGGTCTTCAGTAAAGAAATCTTTCTTCGTGCCCGCGTCTTTGCTCCATGTTCCTGATATTTCGGTTAAGAATTCGGGATTCATGCATATCCCTATTTCATTCCCCGCTTTCTTCCCGGAGTATCGCTCTAATACAGGGATTACCACGTTTTCGGTAGTCCCCGGAACTACGGTACTTTTTACTACTACGAGGTGATAAGTTCTTTTAGTTGCCAATACGTTTCCTATACTCTTCGTCGCTTCTTTTATGTAGCTCAAGTCAATTCCTTCAGAAGTTGTCGGTGTCGGTGTTGGAACGCAGATAAAAGACACACCCGAGTTTTTAATTGCGTGGTTTATATCTTTCGTGAAGTTCGGCAGGTTCTTATCCACCACATCGTAAAAAATCACTTCATTACCCAGTTCTGCAAGACCTTTCCCGAGTGCCGTGCCTACCCAGCCAGACCCTATTACACTTATCCTTTTATCTGCCATTTTTTACATTTTGATAATAATATTACAGGAGCCAATATAAAGTTAAGCCGTGAGCAGCCTTGAGCCGTAGCCAAATGCTCTTCCTATTAAGGTGCCTAACAGGACAAAGCCCGCTCCTTTGGCTATTTTTCGCTGTGAAACATCCCGATACAATCCCTCGTTTGACATTGATTCTGCTCCTGCTCACCTCGCGTATTCTTTATTTACCTCTTTTCAATAAATAAAAAGCAGATGGACATGGTGATAAAAGAGTAAAATCATTTGCGATTCGGTAGAAGAGCTTTTGAACAGGGTGGATGTTGCAAGCGTTTGTGTTCCAACCCTGCATCACCTTGAGGTAGCCAAAAGAGCGATTGAGAAGGACGTTCACTGTTTAATAGAAAAGCCGATTACTTTAACCGTAGCAGAAGGGGAGGAATTGCTAACTTTATTGAACTCCAGAAGTTTAATTGTTGGCGTTGGACATATAGAGCGTTTTAATCCAATTGTACGTGAGATTGAACGTATAATAAGGAAACCGTTATACGTTGATATAAGCAGGCACAATCCTGGATCCGCAAGAATAACGGATAGCTCCATCGTAGAAGATTTGATGATACACGACATTGATATTGTATTCAACGTTTTATATAAGCCCTTACAGGGCTTGCGGGTAAACCCTGTTTTCGGGGCGGTAGAGACGGAGTCCCACAGCGTCGGTTACGAGATACACAGTGCAGGAAACAACGACCTGTGCACTGCATTGATTGAATTCGGGCGTTCTATTGTGTCATTGTCCGCAAGCAGGAAAGCATCGAAGAAGATAAGGAAGATATATATAGAAGAGGAAGAATTCACGATTGAAGGCGATTTCATGAATCAGGAGATATATGTGTACAGGAAACCCGAAAGATACGGGATTGAAAACGAGCGATATACGCAGGAGAATATCATTGAAAAAGTCCTGGTGAATAAAGTAGAACCATTAAAGGAGGAATTAAAGAGTTTTATAAAATGTGTGGAGCAAGGGGCGGAGTTTAAAATCACACCTATGCAGGCATTGAATAATTTAAAGATATGTGAGGAAATAAGGTTTTGTATGTTATTGCGGGAGGAAACTGAGTGAGATTATCAGAAAGGATTTCGATGAAAAAATAGTGTATAAATGTGAATGCGGTAAAGAAGTAGAAACCACAAGATTACACGAGATTAACACAGAAGAGAGAAAATGAAAGACACAAATGAAAAATGGCTTTATAAGGACTTAACCCCAGAAAAGTTTGGATGTAAGAAGGGGAATCTTGTGAAAATCTGTGTAATCGGGGGGTTATAATGAAAATAGCAGTAATCGGACTGGGCAAGGCGGGATTGCCCATTGCAAGTGTCATAGTGAACAGAGGCTTTGAGGTTGTTGGTGTGGCCATAGACGAAAGAAAATGTGAGGATATTAATGGGGGTAAAAATCCAATTCCCGAGGAGATAGGTCTGGACGAGCTAATTAAGATGCATGGAGGAAAAGGTTTAATTGCAACCGCTAATTATGAGAATGCAAAGGAATGTGAGATATTCATTATAATTGTGCCGCTGTTTACGGATGAAAACAACAACCCCGATTACAGTATCATAGAGAGTGCATTCAGGAATGTCGGCAGAATATTAAAGAAGGGCGATTTGGTGGTTTTAGAGACGAGTGTACCTCCTGGGACTACGGAGGAACGTGCGAGGAAATGGCTGGAAGAAGAAAGCGGACTAAAACTGGGTGAATTCTATTTGGCGTATTCGCCAGAAAGGATAATGACAGGTTTTAGTATTTCACGTCTGGAGAAATTTCCTAAAGTCGTAGGAGGTGTAGATAAAGAAAGCGGGCAGAAAGCTTTTGTGACGTACCAGACGTTCATTCCGAACCTGCATTTGGTCTCTTCTGCACGCGTTGCGGAATTCACAAAAATCGCAGAGGGGTGTTATCGAGACGTGAACATCGGTTTGGCGAACGAGCTGTTCAAAATTGCCGGTGAGCTGGACGTGAATTTTTACGAGGCGAGAACGTATGCGAACCACGAATACTGCCACATTCATTTGCCTTCTACGGGTGTTGGAGGGCACTGTATTCCAGTGTATCCGTGGTTTTTAGTCAATGATATGGAGAAGAGGGATAAATTCGATTATGCAAAGTTGCTCAGAACAGCAAGGGAAATAAACGATGAGATGATTGAGTATTGGGCAGAGAAGATAGTTTTAGAATTAGAATGTATGAAGATAAACAGACCGTTGAACGAACTGAAAATATGTGTAAAAGGGATTTCGTTTAGAGAAGGCGTGAAGGAGTTGTATCACAGCAGGAATTTGGCTCTGGCTAAATTGCTTTCAGAGAAAGGATTAAACGTTTATGTTTACGATGAGTTGTTTTCAAAGGAAGAAGTGGGAGAAATGGGGTTGAAATATTTAGAGCCGGAAGATGCGGATTTGGTCTTTGATAGCTTTAGGTTAACTTTAGAGAAGTATGATAACCGTTAATCGCGCTTTA
Source organism: Candidatus Methanophagaceae archaeon GoMg1 (assembly GCA_013180605.1). Classification (GTDB taxonomy): domain Archaea; phylum Halobacteriota; class Syntropharchaeia; order Alkanophagales; family Methanospirareceae; genus QEXZ01. Next base: position 5,787 of record QBUL01000182.1, read on the forward strand.
AAAAGCGATAGATTAATGAGTTTCGCAGAAAAATTGTTTTTTGTTGTATATAAAGTATAACTTCTACCTATTTAAGACGCAGATTTACACAGATTTGATTTTTTCTGCGTTAATCAGCGTTAATCTGTGTCTATAAAGATGCAGACTTATTTCGTATCCATCACACGGCGTTTTACAGTCACAGACCTACCAAAGTTGATTAGAAGACCGACTTCAATACCAGTCGCTTTAAGATAGTTGACGAGCGGAACTTCATGAATTTAAGTTTGACATTGTTAATTTTTATCATCTGTGTTAATCGGTGTTAATCTGTGTCAACAATTTATTTTCTTGTTTTTTTTGGAAGGAAATAAAAAAAAGCCGCATTCCGCGGCTTAATCGTGCAAACGTATATACGTCCACCACCCAAAGGCAAATCCCTGTTTGTATGTACGTCAATTGCCATCGGATCTCTTTTATTGTGTAATCACCGACGTTTACTTGACTGCTCTCACATCTATCTATGGTAACAGCGTTTTCGTTCCATTTAGAAGATCACGCGCGTCCACTTTTACGTTCCTTCGCAGACACCTCGGCGCTTTACCTTTCAGTACTGAACCATCCGACTCGTCAATTAACCGCGTTCCATTTTTTAGAATATCAGACATGTTTACTTTTATCGGAGTCGGCGCTTCACCAATTACAATGTCACGATTCATCTCTTTTATTTCATTTGTAAAGTTCTCTGAGATATTCATCCTTATTCCATCCGCGGAGTTCCAAGAGATGCTTCTTACATCCCTTATTCCAGTGCCCATGACTATTGCCGACCAATTAGACGTTCTAACAGGTACGGGTGCTCTATAATATTTGAGCCGCGAACTACTCTCTCGCTCCCCTATTCCATTACCTATGGCAATTGACTGATTGGATGCGGTAACAGACTTATCGGTTATAGAATTGTATCCCTCAGACCAATGAGAAGAGTACTGCACTGAATTTACATCCCACAACGCGAATGCCATAACTGGCGGTACTAACAAAACAGCGGTCAACATTATCGCCACAATTGCTATTGCAAGTTGCTTTTTCATTTTTCATATCACCTCCTGTTTGTTTGGGTATTTATATGGCGCCCCTCCTCGGCGCTCTGATGCACTTACCACGTTACCCGAAAGCACATCTACCATTCTTAACATCTCCATTCCTTTCCGCCTTCTTTTTGCTACCCCTCTTTATATCGCGATGGGTAGTGATAACTCACCGCATATGTTATTTATAAAAGCATTTAATTTAAATGCGAGAATTATATCGTATTAATATAGTTACCTGAGAAATGAAATCGCACAATCGCAGTTCGGAGCTTGGCAGCATTGGGGGAGCCTATGCAGCTATTTTTGAAGATGCGTATAAAAGGAACTTAGAGGGACGCGGGCCGGATACGCTTTATAAGCCAATAATTGACCTGTTGGGAAGAGGAGGGAAAAGATTAAGACCTTCCTTATGTCTCATGGCTTGCGAGTTAGTGGGCGGGGAGATAAAAAAGGCGCTGCCAACTGCGATATGTATAGAATTCTTCCATAATTTCTCTTTAGCCCATGATGACATAGAGGATGATAGCAAGCTGAGACGTGGAGAGCCAGCTTTGCACGTAAAATATGGAGTTCCTATTGCGGTGAACGCCGGAGATGGGCTATATGCATTGAGTTACGAAGCGTTGAAATCGAACAGGAGATTGCTGGGTGTAGAAAGAGCGTGGGAGATATTTGAAGAGATTGCAGAGCTTTGTGTTGTGCTTTCAGAGGGGCAAGCGATGGACCTCGAGTTTAAGGATAGAAAGGAAATGGGTGAATTAGAAGTAATAGAGACGCTGAGGAAGAAGACCGCGAAACTGTTCGGGGTTTCCGCTAAGTGCGGCGCTATTGCGGGTGGGGCATCGCACGAGACCGCGGAGGATTTAAGCAGTGCCTGGGAGGACATCGGAATTGCGTTTCAGATACGAGATGACATTCTCAACGTGTTAGGGGAAGAGGAGAAGTATGGGAAGAGGATAGGAGAGGATATTGCAGAAGGAAAACCCACTTTGCTCCTTGTTAATTGTTTGGAGCACTGTGAAGCACGTGAAAAGGAAAATATTTACGAATGTTTTCACAATTACGATAAAACAAAAATAGAAGAAGTCGTAGATTTGTTCAGGAAGTATGGTTCAATAGATTACTCGGAGGAAATAGCGATGCGATACCTGCGTAGTGGAACAGATAAAATAAGGAAGATAGATATAAGAGGAGGAGGAAAAGGAGAAATAGAAGGTAAAAGTAGAGAAGAGATAAAGGAGAAGATGGTGGCTCTGGCGGAATATTTCGTGGAGAGAGAAAGGTAACAAGAAAGAATAATTTTTGATAATCGGACGCAGATGAACGCAGATAATCAGGATTTTAAATATAATTTTGGCACTAAACCGGAAGTTAAACGTAAGGCATTTGATAATTTGTGGAAATAGTTTTCTGCGTAAATCTGCGTCCTAAATAGGTAGGTGTTATACTTTATATACAAAGAGAAAGATAATAAAATAGATGGAGAGGAACAAGGATAAGAGATTTGGAAGAGGTGCAAATACCTGCAGGCGATGTGGCAGGAAACGGGGATTGGTACGTAAATACGGGATTTATCTGTGCAGGCAGTGCTTTAGAGAGATAGCGCGGGAAATAGGATTTAAGAAATATAACTAACAAACTTTCTTCAAGAAAATAAATTGTTGACACAGATTAACGCTTGTGGGCTCTGCCCACATCACCGCAAGCCCTGAAAGGGCTCAATCAACACAGATGAAAAGAAAGAGAATATCCGTGTATGTCTTAAATAGAAGGAAGTTATAATGTATATATATACAATAAAAAGGATTAAGAAGGAGAGAGAAAAGAATGTCGCTAAATGACCCGCTTGCGGATGCCCTTTCGCATATAAAGAACACAGAAAGAGTTGGGAAGATGGAATGTGAGATAAAGCCCGCTTCAAAACTGATAGGGAATATGCTGGGAGTAATGCAAGAAGGCGGTTACATCGAGGAGTTCGAGTTCGTAGAAGATGGAAAAGCAGGCGTATTCAAGGTGAAACTGCGTGGTAAGATAAACAATTGCAATGCGATAAAACCGAGGTTTTACGTCCGTGCGAAGGAATACGAGAAATGGGAGAAGCGATTTTTACCTGCGAGAAAATTCGGTTTGTTGATCGTTACGACTTCAAAAGGAGTGATGGCGCATGAAAAAGCGATTGAAGCGGGAGTAGGCGGGCAATTGCTGGCTTTTGTGTACTAAAATTTTCTCTTTCCACCCTTTTAGTTTTCACCGCTACAACAAGCAGACCGATTAAGCCAGTGAATTTCAATCCATTAGATTCCGCAAATCTCCTGGCATTTGCATCACCTTCATAATTTATTATCTTTGCCAACGCGATAAAGGTAGAGGAATCAACGAGTATGCGCATTCTTAAGCCAGCCATCCTTCAGCTTCTCTTACATCCCTTTTGCATTCTTCTATGCCCTGTCTAAAGAAAGGTATCCCTCGCTCTGCTATGTATCTTGCCATCTGTTGTATTGAAACCGCTGCGAACTCTGCTGCTCTGCACAACGAAAACTCCTCGTTAACATATTTCTCAAATGCGATTTTCATACGCAGGCTCTTCACTCCTTCCACCATAGCAATTCTTATAACCTCTGAACTGGACGAATGAAGCATCTCCAAAAGCTCTTTCATTATCTTTATTTCTTTTTCTCCTACTTCGACTTGCACACTTTCCATGATGTTACATTATTGTAAAACATATTATTAATAATCTCTCGGGTTCTGCCTTCCGAGAATGTGCTAAGATTTATCACGCTGCCCTAATTATTCCCCCTTCACGAACACAAGCCCTTTATTTACCGCAGAGAACGCTGAGTTCGCAGAGGAAATATACAAATTTAGGATTTGAATAAACCCCCTTTGTCTTTTACATTCTCTGCGTTCTCTGTGAACTCTGCGGTTAATCTGACAATGTTCATCTCGGGAAACTCCGTGATTTTTTTTATCTTGTTGTATAATGTATAGCTACCTTCTATTTGAGACACGGATTTACACGGACTTATTTAAGTTTAACATTGTTGATTTTTATCATCTGTCTGCGTTAATCTGTGTCTATAATCTATTTTTCTTCGTTCGCACCTAACAACTCATATCTCATACCTTCCATAATTCATCGTAAGCATTCCAGAGATTCCAAACTCCACGAGCAACGCTAAATCTTCTTTTTCAAGCCTTTTTTCCTTGACAGGCGGAACGGGCTTTGTCCTTCTGCAAATTATCCGTCCACCCGTCATTTTGGCACCCACATAGCCTTTACATCCCCTTTTCACGAATACAAGCCCTTTTCTCATCTCCACACCTAAGAATTCCGTTGCATCTCCTAATATTACGACTTTACCGCCGTTAAGCAAAGCAGTTGCGTTCATCCCCGCGTTCCCTTCCACCAATACAAAACCGTTTCGCATCAATATGCCAACGCTTATCCCAACATCTCCCTTCACATGCACCTTCGCCTCTTGCCTGCATCTCCTTTTATATGCACCTCTTCGCCTTTTTTCAACGCCTCAACCACATCTTCGTACGAACAGCTCGTGCCGACTTGAGAAGGAATCACATCGTCTGGATTGAGTTCGGCGCCTCTATGCTGCCATAAGAAGTTGTAAGTGAAGTCGCCGATGCAGCCTTGAGGCGAACTCAGTTTTAGCTCCATATTTTGTTTTGAATTTTGACTTCAGTGCTTAGAATTTATACCACAAGAGATTAAATAGTTACTAACCGGTCGGGTATGGAATGTGAGCTAATCAAGCAGGGAGTTGAGCAGGAAAGTTGCCAGGTGTTTGATTTTAAGGAGGGAAGATGGCGAAAAGCTTGTGAATCCACGCTTAAGTATAAAGATGGAATTCCATACAGGTTGATAAATGCGATTTTCCTTTCAAGACCTGAGCATTATCTCTCTCTTTACCAGTCGGGATGCAATCTCGCATGCAAAAAATGCCACTCATGGCATTTTACTCAAAATGCCGTGGGAGACTGGATGTCTCCCTATGATGTGGCAAAGGAAGTCGAGAAAAATTTCTCGTGAAAATCAGTGTAATCATGTGGTTATAAAAGGGGCTTTCGAAACGAAAAAAACATTCCCTTTTATATACCCCTAATATAATATTATAACCCATAAAATAAAGAAAAGTATGAGGTGAAAAAGGGACATGAAAACGAAATACGCGTTTGCATTTACGCTTTGTTTGCTCGTGCTTCTTGCAGGAGCGGGAGTTGCATCAGCAGCGCAAGGAGAAACGACGGCAATAGTAAGTGGCGTTACAGATAGCGCATGGATAGCATTAGCGGCAGCAATTACAATGGTAGGCTCAGCGCTTGCTGCGGGCTGGGCAATATCGGCTACGGGAGTCGCGGCTGCGGGAGCTACGGCGGAGAAGCCAGAGACGTTTGGTCGTGTGCTGATATTCGTTGCGCTTGCAGAAGCGATTGCCATCTACGGGCTTTTGATCGCGTTTATGCTCTGGACGAAGATATAATAGTGACATAGCGCTAAGTGCAAAATGCAGAATAGGAATGGAGAATGGCTATTTGGAAAGATGAAAGGGCAGTTCAGAACCAATATTCTTTTTCAAGCCCTTCCATACACTATTCTTATTTCCGCACTCACCATCACCGGCTTATTCGGCGGTTTCGCACTCGGCAATCGGTGGGAAAGCAGCAATATAGCAGGCTTTGCCTTTTCTCTTTCTTTCTCTCTTCTCGGCTTCTTTCTCGGATTCCTTATTTCTTACCTCGTCGTGAAGAAGAAGTATCTGGTGGAAGGTTTGTGATGGAAAAGAGAAAATAATAAAAGGATACATTATAATTGAATGAAGTAAGAGAAACTTCAGGTGACAGCATCTGGGTGGTCCATTACGTAAATCTTTGGTACTTTTGAGATATAGATTGAACTCCCTCCCACACTTTATGAGATAGGTTTTAAATAGATTAGTATAAAATTATTAGTAAGGTGATAAAATGAGCGAGTGCCCCGATTATAAAACTATGAATGCAACAGAAAATAATGATATAAAACCTAAAATAATAATCAGAGCTATCCCATTAGCAATTTTTATATCACTCATTACTATCTTAGGGATGTTGCGTGGCTATAGACTTGGAATAATAACAAACAGCGATTTCATCCTTTTTGTATCAGTTACTTCTTCCGCATTTTTTTGTTTTATATATTCAATATTGTTCTTGTATTTTAACGAAACTTCTGAATATCCGTGGCGAATTTGGAAATAGATATTTTAAAAATACAACAATCTCACAAAATCTTTTTCCTTTGTTCGCCTATTATTCTGTCAAGAGTTGCTATGAATTTCTCTTCAGACCCCTCGGGGATAGACGCCCCTGCGGCAACGGGATGCCCGCCACCAAAACCACCTACTTCTTTCGATGCTTTCTCCATTGCTTTAGCGAGGTCTATTCCATCTTCCTTGCCTTCTGCGATGAGTTTCTTACTACACCGTGCCGATATTTTTGTTTCCGCCCTTGCACCTTCTTCATCTCTTGTTTTCATGTTTAATGCGATTACTGGCTTCGCAGGGTATAAATATTCTGCTACTATTCCATCTAAAATGCCTGTTACTCCTCGCTCCTGCACGTAAAAGTAGAAAATGGCAGGTAACTCTTTTATGATTCCTTCGCCACTTTCTATTCTATTTAATTCAGAAACAAGTTTGCTCTGGAACTGCATATATAGCGAAACGGCTGCTTCTATCATTTTGCCATCACGCAGGCACAGACCTATTCCCACGCCCGCTTTTCCAAACCGACCGCAAGCATCCACCATTCTCATTAAATCTATCCCCTTTCTCACCACTTCGGCATTCAGAATATACGTGTTTCCAACCAGCGCATCCCGGTTAATAGCCGCTCCCGCGTTAGACTCGAGGGACAGCGATAACAAAGCAGCAGTCAATCGCCTTTCCTCTTCTTCCTCTAAATCGCGGATATTTCTATCACCTTCAATATCCAGTTTTTTCAAAAACGCATCCACCCACTCAACCTTACCCGCAAGCGGGATATACGGGTCGGTGGAGAAAAGAATCAAATCACGAATTTTTCCATCGCCGAGTTTCAACCCCTTTTCGACTGAAATAACACCCTCTTTTATTGCCTCATCCAGAATCATTTTGTTTGTCCCTGTGTCTATCCGCAATTTATCTCCTAAGGTGCCTGCTACTGCGAGACCCGCGAGGTCTATGTTGCCCATGCCGTCACTCGACAAGCGTCTTGCCACGAGATACGAGAGCCCCGCGGCACAAATATCGCCTTCTATCTCTTTTTCTTCTTCCCCTTTCCCTTCCTTGCCCCTTACCCCCGTGTAGGCGCTCTCGGGAAGATACGGGTTTATGAGGGCAAAAGAGGCGGGAAGTGAAGAAACGAGCTCATTGATCGGGGTTGGGGAAGTCAAAGGTGGCGTATGGTGGTCTATGATTATAACATCCTTCTCGTTGAGATGCGCTGAAATCAAGTCCAACTGCGCAGTGCCCATATCGCAAATTATAATAAGCGGGTCATTTAACCCCTGAATAAAAGAATCCTCTAATTTGCTTACAATCGTCGTATGGAACTGTATTTCTCTTCGAAGCAAAGCATTGCAGATAATCCCTGCAGAGGTTATTCCATCTGCATCGTAATGCGAGACAATCCTTGCGTAATCATGTCTCTTTATCAGTTCCACTGCCTTTTCCATGCCCTTTTGCACGCTTATCATGCTACAATAATTAATAGTATGGTCATATATCCTCAAATCAAAAAGTTTTCTTTAATAAATTGCTTGTAATAAAAGAGTGAACAGAAAACGGACACTTGACATCTATCTTGGGCGTGTGGCCTAGTTAGGACATGGCGGCAGCCTCCTAAGCTGCAAATCACGGGTTCAAATCCCGTCACGCCCGTACATATGTCCTATTCCTCCTCTCTATCCACTATTATGACATCTTTTATCGCTTTGACCGCTTGAAACGGTATAAGGATATACTCTCCCTCCTCTTTAAACCCGCTCGTATCAAGCTCAGCAGCAGGTTTAATCACAAGTTCACTTAACAAGCCGGTTGCTGCATCTACTACTACATTATGCAGTATTCCTATTTCACTACCCTCTAAGTCCATAACCATTTTATCACTCAATTTTTGCGCGGATATTCTTTTCATTTTCGTTTTCCCTTCCCATCCCCATTGCTTTACACTTTCTTTTATGTGTCTTTACATATTAACTTTTTCTTTGTATTGCGGGATAGCAAATCCTAATGTCAAACACAAAAAAATATCATTTAACTTTATATACAATTAATAATATATCATGGAGGTCAGGGCCCGTAGCTTAGTATGGTTAGAGCGCCCGGCTCATAACAGAGAATACATGGCGTATCACCTTCTAAATACGTTTCTTTGTGGGACACCGGGCGGCCAAGGGTTCAAATCCCTTCGGGCCCACTATAAACCTTCCTTTACTTCCCTATCTCCTCCTTTTCCCCTTCCTTCTCTTCTCCCGCTGCCCTTCTTCTCACATGCTTTATCAGCACGATGTCTCCAATTGCCGTTACCCAGCGGTAGGGGATAATCACACCTTTCTTCTTGCCCACTTTGAAAGCATAGGGGTTTATGTTTCGCACCGCAAGCCCTGATATTTTCTTCTCTTTTATGTCTACACTCACATCCTCTATCTTACCGACATATACACCCCTATCCGTGTATATATCCTGCCCATATAAGGAAGACAATTCTATTTCCATAATTATATTTATGGGTGGATGGAATATATATAAATAATTAATTAATGCATCAGAATTGGGTCGAAAAAAAAAGAGAAAACGAGAAACAATGCGAACATCTATACAAGTGGGTAAGCTTATCGGCATACCAATAAGGCTGCATTTTAGTTTTTTATTTATCTTACCGATAATCGTACTGATATTTGCGCATGGCTATACCTTAAGTATAGAGCCCAATTCACCTATATACCCTTTAATTGCATCATTATTTGCAAAAGACCCTACAAAACCTATCTCGCTCCCGATGGGCTTAGGCGATATCGAAATGACTGCTTTCCTCCGCTATTCTTTGTCTCTTATCGCGTCTTTTATTTTTTTCCTCTCTTTATTACTTCACGAATTGTCCCACTCCTACGTTGCAATGAAATTCGGGACGAAAATACACAGTATTACACTACACCTCTTCGGTGGCTTAGCAATGATGGAGGATATCCCGAAGAGCCCGGAGAAGGAGTGGAGAATAGCAATTGCGGGACCTTTGATGAGCTTTTTCCTCGGCGGTGTATTCCTTCTTACTTTTTGGGGCATAAGACCATTGAATTTGGTTATTTACCCGGTTAAGATTTTAGTGTTTATCCTCGGGTTTTGGAACGTAGTATTAGGCACATTCAACTTATTACCTGCATTTCCAATGGATGGTGGACGAGTTTTAAGGGCTTTTCTTGCGAAAAGAATGCCATTTCTAAAAGCAACGAGAAGAGCGGTGTTGGTAGGAAAAATATTTGCCGTTGCACTGGCAATGTCCGGGATTGTTGCTGACCCTTTTATGTTTATTTTAACCGGTGAGAGGGTACCAAATCCCTTTATCATTGGAATTGGTATTCTCCTGTACATACTCGCAACAGAAGAAGAAGCCGCAACCATCACTTTTGCTTCCTTAGATGGAATAAAAGTGAGGAATGTCATGAGAACCGAGCGAACGAGTGTGCTGGAGGATATGCCCGTCATAGAGCTGGCGAGCAAGATGCTTGACGACAAAACAGCCGAATATGCGGTGCTGAATGAAAGAGGGGAATTAAAAGGGTCTGTAACGTTTGATGATATAAAAAAGTTGTCTGCCGAGCAACGTTACATCTTAAAAGTTTCTGATATAATGCTCTCACTTGATCGCGTTAGCGACGTTATATTAGAGGAAGAAGAGGCAATAGAAGCGCTAAAGAGGATGATGCAGCACAGGAGAAACGTTCTGGCGGTGATAGACGCGATGAACGGGAACTTCATAGGAATCATAACGAGAAGAGACTTAGCGATTTATATGGAGATGTCGAAAGCGCGAGTGTGAAAACAATGCAAAATGCAGAGTGCAAATTGAAAAATGCAAAATGAACCACAAGATTTCACAAACTTTCACACCTTAGAGCATTTTTGACTTTTGCACTTTTCATTTTTCGTTTTTCACTGTCGCCGTCAGGCGAGAGGCTCCTTTTATCGTCCCTGAGATGCCGATTACTCGTATGCCCAGTCGTACTCCACTCGCCGAGTGAATACAGGCTAATGCTGCTCTTACCTCCTCAACTTTATTATGGGCACATCTCAAAATGCCCACACCCCTGCACCTGTCTGTGCCTCCATTAGCGTCTTCATTTTTACCATATTCTATCAGCCACATCTTACTTTCACTTGCGCCCGTATCGCCATAGAGCGAGTAAACGGAGTCCCTTATCTCTCTCAACAACTCTCGTTTATCTATCTCTCGCTCGCTTATCAACTCAAACGCGAGATACCTTCTCCTTTCTCGAAGTGTGGGCGGCAGCAACAAAGCAAAACGTAAAAGGCAAAATTTATTTTGGCTTTTGCACTTTGCCCTTTTCATTTTCATATTATCTCCACTTCTCTCTTCTTTTTCCATTTCTTTTCCAATATACCCTCTGGAATATCACTTAAAGCGTGCACAGCTTCTTCTTTTTGCATTCCAAATAGAGAAGCAAGCGCAACCATCTCTCTTGGCGCTCTTAAATCATATATAGAGTGCGCATTGCTGGTTATTACCGGCATTGCTTTGTACTTCCTCACGAATTTCAAAATATCACGCATCTTCCCGAGTATCCGTGCTCTATCGCTTCTTCTGCTGTGAATTATCGCATTGAGGTTGAATTCTATTGCAACGTCATTCTCAGCGGCATATCTCACCAGTACGTGTGTTAATCCCTCTTTTCCATGCTCACCGTATGGCGGTGCCAATACATCAACCATAGGATTTTTCAATGCCGCTTCGTTTAGTTCCTTACTGCCTCCACGAACCACAATCAAGGGCACTTTCCCGTAGTAAAGCCTTATTCTTCTTTTCAATTCGGAAAGCGATTTTGCTCTTATCTCTATACCCCGGAAAGCGAAATTCGCGATTGATGGAGGTAATTGCCCCCCCTCTTTTCCCTTCACTACCTCGTCGTAGTTCGTTATTGCTATGCCCGCATATCCGTATCTTCTCGCAACCCGAATTAGCTCTTCCACGGGCACTTCTGTTTCTGGATAGGCGTGCACATTTAGGTCAAAGAACTTGAACGTGGGCATTAATAAAAAGAAGGTTTACCGTTTTAAATATCTTTTCACTATGTCCTTAAATTTTACCGCAGAGCACACGGAGAACGCAGAGGCATAAATTATAGACACAGATTAACGCAGATTAACACAAAAAGGGGAGGCATAGCGGTGTAGGGGTTTAGCGGTTTAGCAAAAAAGGGGAAAGGAAGAGGGGAAGATGAATTCTTTTTACTAACTCGCTATACCGCTAATCCACTAAACCTCTAATTTAGTAAGTCCGCGTAAATCAGTGTAAATCTGTGTCTTAAATAGAGAGAGGTTATACGTTCTATACAAACAGAAACCCCGAGCAAGGATTAAAACCGTCTTAAAACTCTGCGTACTCTGCGCTCTCCGCGGTGATAAATCTCTATGTTTTTAGACGGTGTGACTCGACAATTCTAATTTAAGCTTAAATTAATTTTTATGTGTGATGATGGAGGAGAAAAGGGAAGAGGAGATAAAAAGAATATGCAGAGAGGTCATAGAGCGAATAAGACCGGATGAGGAAGAGAGGAAGAAAGTAAAAGCCGTAGCAGAGCACATAATCGCGAAACTAAACAAAAAAGCATTGGAGATGGATATAGAAGCTCATGCAATCTCCGTAGGGTCAACCGCAAGAAACACATGGATAAGTGGCGAAGCGGACATAGACGTTTTCATCATGTTTCCTGAAGATGTGCCGGAAGAAGAGTTAAAGGAGAAGGGGCTTGCACTCGCAAAAAGCATTTCTGATAGGTATGAGGAAAGATATGCCTCGCATCCGTATATTCACGCTTACTTTCACGATGCCGAAGGAAGAACCGAGTACGAAGTGGATTTAGTGCCCTGTTTTTCGGTAAAAGCCGCACCTTTATTGAAATCCGCGGTTGACAGGACGCCTTTTCATAACGAATATATTGTAAAGCGAATATCGGGACTTGAAGAAGAAGTGCTGCTATTAAAGCAATTCTTAAAGTGCCGTGGGATTTATGGCTCTGAGCAAAGGCGAAAGGGCTTCTCCGGTTATCTTTGCGAATTGCTCAGCATTAGATATTCCTCTTTCGTCGAGCTATTGAGACACGCATCGAAGTGGAAATGTGGCGAAAGAATAGACATCGAAGGTCGTGGAAAATACAAAGGGGAAGGAAAGGACCCACTTATTGTGATAGACCCTGTGGACCCGAACAGGAATGTAGCGGCAGCGGTATCGTGGGATTCGTTTTGCAGGTTAATAGATGCATCGCGGGATTTTTTAGCGTGTCCGGATGCGAGTTTCTTCGCTCTTGCGGAGGAAAAAGCGATGAGCAAGGCCGAGTTTGTGAAACTCGTAAAGGAACGAGGAACAGAGCTCGTAATGGTGCTGTTTGAAGCGCCTGACGTGGTAGAAGACGTATTATTCCCACAGTTAAGAAGAGCAGAAGCATCGGTCACAAGTATGATAGAACGGAATGGGTTCATGGTACATCGAAGCGATGTGTCGGTTGAAGGGGACAAAGCGTTTTTGGTATTCGAGCTGCTTGTTTGGTGCCTGCCAGAAATGAAAAAGCATGTAGGTCCTCCAGTTACATTGAAACATCATTCTGAACAGTTTAAAAGCAAATACAAACCCTTTTCTTTTGGAAAAAGAAAAGCATTTACGGAAAAGAAAAACAACTCTGACGTTTTGTTGCAACAGCCAGTTCGTATTGAAAACGGCAGGTATGTGGTAGAGGTAAAGAGAGAATATACGGATGCCGTGGAATTGCTGAAGAGCGAGCTGAAGTCGTGCGGTTTGGGAAAACATGTTTCAGAATCAATAAATAAAGGGTATGTGGTTTTAAAGAACGAGGAGATAAGATTCTTTGAGGGCGTTGGCTTTTTCTTCAGGGACTATTTTGGCTTAGCTAACTCGTTTTAGTGAGAAAATGGACAAAAATTTTCGCGCGATGGTTGTAAAAGTCGCCCTTCTGGTTGGCGTGCTGGCGGCTGTCTCCTTATGTATTTGGTATTACAGTATTCCAACCGAGAGCGACATCCTAGTTCTGGATAAAAGTGTCTTGACCGTGATTTTAGATGACATCCCAGCTATCAAGAAAGAGGCTATATCTGTGGCACAGGAACGGATTGTTAATGAGACTGGCGTTCCGAAACGAAACTTTGACCGATATTTCACATTGATGGACAGCTCTCTCACACAATTCCAATGGCATCTCGTGTACAACGTGACGGGTAATCAGGACCTCACGGTTTTTTTAGTGAAACAGATGCTTCCGGAAGAGGGGTTCCGCATCGCGGACGAATATATCATGGGCATGGTGGGCAAGGATTATTTCGATGCACATGTTAAAAGGAAAGCATTTCAGGCGAACACCGCCCATTACTCTTACACCTACGTCTACGAGGGCTCACACAACCCGGGCACATGTAATATTGGGCTGTCTATGTGGGTCAGACTTGGAAACGACAGAAACGTGATCGGGCAGCACGTTGTCACCACGCCGCAGGAGGTTACCGTGAGCGAGGAGCAGGCGATAGATATTGGGAGGGTGAATGGGCTGAAAGACCCTCTGTCCGCTGCTCCCGTTCTGGTCGGCGGAAAAATCTGCTGGAGAGTCGTAGGGCAGCATACTCCAACCGAGCAGGATTACGATAATCAAACGGTTTACGGGTTTGACGTCCACTGCACTGCTGGAGAAGTGATAGGCGAGCACAGATATATTCAATCAACTCCCGCATCGCCTCCGCCCATACGGACCGGTCAGATTACGTCCCTCATTGAAAAACTGGGATTTGAAGACGTAGAAAATGGCGCTATGATACAGGTGAACGTCATGAACCGCGCGGATGAGACGTTTTCCGTTGTTAAAACATTCGGAAGAACGGTTGTGAAAGAGGGAACAATCGAGAATGCTGACATTACTCTATGGATAGACCGCGACATCATCCTGAACGCACTCGAAAGCGAGGACGTAGTGAGCTATTTACAGAACAACGCAACCAGCAGAAACGTTATCGTAGAGCTTCATAAGAGCATGGTTCTACTACAGAAAAAAGGATACATGAGCCTGTACGAAAGAGTGAAAAAGGGTGCGTGACAGCAGCACCTTAATTGCTCAACATCTTGTGGTATAAATACGAAACACTAAACTCTAAATAAGCCCCTACTGGGCTTGCGGGGTTACCGGGGCAGAGCCCAGGTCTAAACAAACTCCAATATCAAAATTCAAAACAGACCTTCTTTTTGGGATTTTGATATTGTTTAGGATTAAACCCTTTCAGTTTTTTCGGGGAGTGTGGGCAAAGCCCACGATGCTTAGAATTTATCCAACTATTTGTGTCCTTGACTATACTTCACAACCTCCCCTCCATATATCACCGCTGCAATGTCATTTCGTGTCGCTCTTCTCGCCACGCCTCTTATTGAGTTCTTCACACCCCTCATATTCGGTGTGTCGTTTCTAATCACCAGCAAATTCGCCGTTTTTCCTTCCTCTATCGAACCCACGAATTTGTCTTCTTTCAGCACCTTTGCGGAATCAAGCGTGCACATCTTCAGCACTTTCCGTTCATCAAGCCGAAAAAGCTTAGAAATGAATTCCATTTCTGAGAACATGTCAGGTGAGTTGAGCATTACGTTATCCGTGCCCACACCCACCGTTAATCCCGCCTCGAGCATCTGTCGTAAAGGCGGCAGCCCCATCCCGGTCACCAGGTTAGAGCGAATGCAAACGACAGCCGCTATGTTCTTATCTTGCATCTTCTCGAAATCTTGCTGCGATGCTTTTGTAAGGTGTACGATGAAATCAGGTTCAAGCTCTATCGCACCCTCTACATCTTCAGCATTTCGTTCACCCGCGTGAAGTGCGAACATTTTCCCATCTCGTTTTGCCGTCTCCGCCGCTAAACGTTTCACGTATTCCCACGGGTAGTCCGCTACACTACTTATACCTATCCCGTCCGCCAATTCAAAAATTCGTAATTCGTCCGCTTCCGGTCTGCCAAATATTTTCATATCCAATTTTTCTCGTCCTTGTGCCGAATCGAAAGCTTCTTTTAGTGCTTTAATACCCAAAACACCGCCTTCTCGGAAATCTGCAAACAGTCCGGTTCCCGTAGCAAAAATGTCCTCAATGCTGTCCTTCATCGCAGAAACAAGCTCGTTATGTGCTGTTTCAGCTAATATTTTGTGTTTATAGCCACCAGGACCCACTAACAGGTCCAGCGGCATAAAATCGGGCTCTTTTGCTGCGGAATCGCCGATGTGCGTATGTGCATTGACGAAAGAGGGGATTACAATACCCGTCACATCCGCTTCTATCTTGCCTTCTCCAATTTCTTTTATTTTCCCACTTTCGATTACTGCATACCCTGCCCTATCCTCAAAGTCATCGCCATATACAATTGTTCCTGAAACTATTAGCTGGCTCTTATGTTTCGGCATTCACTCATTCATCCAATAAGAATAAGCTCCTTCGCTTTCCCGACGGCATCAACGGCGTCTTTACCATAGGCATCGGCACCGATTTTCTCTGCATAATCTTCGCTGACCGCACCACCACCAACCATTACCTTTACCTCCAGACCTTCTTCCCTGAAATACTGTATGACCTCTGCCATATACTCACGTGTCGTTGTGAGTAATGCGGACATTGCAACAATGTCGGCTTCCGTTTCCGCGACCGCTTCTGCATATTTACTCTTTTCAACCTCTGTTCCCAGGTCAATGACCTCAAAACCCTCTGCGGATAGCATTATACTGACTATCTCTTTGCCTATATCGTGCACATCCCCTTTGACCGTCCCAATAACGATCTTCCCTATCTTGTCCCGCTGCTCTTTTACGTCCTCTTTTAGCTCCTCTTGCAACAGCGGCTGCTTGAGTAGCTGCAGTAGCTTCTTTGCATTCCAGCCCGAAACCATCAGTTCGGCGTCGAAATATATCTCTTTGTATCCCCGCCCTATTTCCTTCAGGCCTTCGGTCATTTCTTCTGTGATTTCATACGCCTTCCTTCCTGCGTTCAGCCGCTCCTCACAGAATGCTTCTATTTTCTGCTTCTTTACATCAAGCAACGAGTCAAGTATTGAATATTCCATGGGTAGAATAAAAATCCAAAAACCCAAAAGAAAGGTTTGTTTAGGATTTCAAGTTTAGTGCTTAGTATTTATTCTCCTGAAGTTGCATATATTTCATAGGGCATTATCTTCTTGTTCGCCTTCTTCTTCCCTCTTAACTTACTCACGAGGTCGGCGGCTTTCTCCTTCTTCTCCCGTTTCTTCAACCGTTCCATCAGGTTCGTCATCTCTTTCTCCTTTCCCGCACCGCCGTATTCCTTCTGTTCCGCTTTTACATACCCGTCCTCCTCTTCTATTTCCTCTTCTTCACCTTCCTCTTCCATTCCTTCAAAAACCAATGCGTTTTCGTCCACCTTAACTCAACCCCCTAACACTTTTTGCTTCGCAAAAACCTTTACTAAAATATATTCTCTTTATAATAAAATTTTCCACTACTAAAAGATCACCTTATCAGGATACAACTCCTTTGCGGCTGATAGAACATCCTCTATTTGCTTTCCCTCCTCCATTTTCGTCCCTATCTCTTCCTTATTCAACATAAACGGCTCATCCAGCATTATTTTCGCCTCATCCAGCACCATCGTTGACCAGCTTACACTTCGCACATGCGAGCCATACCTTCTCAGCATTTCAACCTTGAAAAAGTCCCGTGTCTGTTCGGGTGCATTATGCAAAGCGTATTTCACCCTATCCGATAAAGCCCACCAATCAACTTCAGGCAATGCTCGCTTTGCGAATGCCTGCGACTCCTTCGGATTGTAAAGGCAACTGCCTTTCAGACTGTCTTCACCATCCTGAATGCCGTACAGCGCACTTTCGTCCACCAGTGCGTATTGGTTACAGACGCTTATTCCTTCAGCGGCGTTTTTTGGCTCATAATTCACAAGCAATGCCAGTTTCGTCACCCAGTCTATCCCATCCACGTATTTTTCGAGCTGCCGCGTTTCTAAGTCCTCTATCACTCCTTTTAAGCCTTTTCTTCCTATTTCCGTCCATTTTTGGTCTTCTTTTTCATCTCCCATCTCTTCATACATCGCCTCTATCCGTTCGTGATAAAATCGAAGAATGGAAACGGCATCCGTGGACTCGCCGTTCTTCAACTTTAGCTTCCACTCGCATTCCTGTGTATCTGCCGATATCTTTTTGAACGTTCTTACAGGATCTTCTATCTCTGGAGCATCGTCCAGAAACCCGGATTCAAATGCACTGATTACCATCGCCTGTGCAATGTCACGCAAGAAAATCGCGTATTCAGAACGAAGCGCTTCGTAATGTATGTCGTGCAGTCGCCAGTATTGACGTGCAGCATGCGGCTGGTCTCGCGTGTTCAGAATACCTCTGCCCACCGTGGTCGAAAGAGAGGATGGATGAACAACAAACATCGCTCTTGGCGAAATAACGAACTTCACTCCCTCTTTACCAATAGTGTCTCCCGAAACAACGTCTCCTGACCCGGTGAACAGTATTCTTGTAACCATCCAGGGTATTAGCGCCTTCTCTACGCGACTCCAATCCCTGCACGCTGCCCTTTTTGTTATTATATTCCCGTGTGTAGCGTAAGTATTGGTCTTTACTCTTTTCGCACCTGCACTGCCCGCACCCGAGCGACTGAAGAAATTCGCAACGTTATTTTTATGGACAACCACTTTTTTCTTTAACGCCAGACTCGCCTCTTTTGATCCCATAAAAGCATATATCTCAGATGCTTTGTCGTATGCCACGGCATCAAACGGGTTGTTGTAAGAAGGCGTTGATATTTCAAGATGCCCCATATCGTTATAAATCCGGCATCCGTTTTCACCAAACGAAGAAGCTATTTTCGATTCATGCGCCTCTTGCGATACCTCTGTAGCGGTGTCCCAGTTCACATCGCGTGAAAATTTTCTTCGTTTTAATCCCTGAATCGCAGCGTTAACGAGCAAAGACGGATTTAAACTTACTTTTATACTCAACGGATATTCCTGCTCTATCCCTCTTATCTTATTTTCCGTCCCTGCCACTTCCCTCTCTCCTTTATTATAACTTATAAATAAAGAATTTATTAAAGAAAACGAAAAATTAAATGGGCAATTGGAAATGAAAAGGGAAGATTTTTTTGACGAATGGAAAGGGGATTGGAAGGGAAGGAAGGAAGAGTTTCATACCAATCAAGCCGAACTGTTCAGGCATGTTAGGGATAGAAAAAATCTGGAAATAAGAGTAGCCTGCAGCTACAAGAAAAAGACAGGGGAATGTGCTCAATAAAGAGTGGAAAATCCTAAATCCTAAGCACCAAATCCTAAACAATACCAAAATCCCAAATGAATGTTTTGTTTTGAATTTTGAGTTTAGACATTGGAGTTTGTTTAGAATTTAGAGGTTAGTGCTTAGAATTTAACCCACAAAATATTGAGCAAATACACTAAATGCTTCTCAGAATGGAAAAATATTCTTCCCTTGTCATCCCAACTGTTTTCATGTTGCCTCGTATGACCGTTACAGGGATTTCATCATATTTTGGGATGACTACGGCTCTTTTCGCATTTTCAACACCTCATCCTCTACGGCATAACCTGCTTCTGCCAAAAAATCGTTCAACGTCCCAAGCTCGGCTGTTTCTTCCAGTTGTATCTCTATAACCTCTCTCAAATTCTTCTTTGCTTCTTCAGATGTATGACCACAACTTGCAACGTCCAACTCGGGGCAATATGCCGTGAACATCCCTCCTTCCTTCCATATTTCAACAGTAGCGATTATCTTTTTCATTGCTAGCTAAACCTCTTCTTCCTCGCCCCTGCTCTCCTCCTCTGCCCTGTTTATCTCTTCTAACCGTTTCTTTATCGTGTCCTCATTCCAGCCATCCAGTTCATCAAATCTATACGTCTTATTATTAGAATACAACAAATAATCTAAATACGGATTCCTGACTATTCTGTTCCTTATCTCGCGGCTTATCTCCTCCTCCCAGCCTCTTACGTCTTCTTCCTCTGCCAGAAGCCGCACAAGAACCTGCCTCGTTGCCTCACCTCGCCTCCGTTCACGCAAAAACACCACCACCGCGCTTGGCATCCTCGCAAGTTCCGGATACCGTTCAAACATCCGCGAATACTCTTCTCCCGTTGGTCTACCCATGTCTATCTTTATCTTTGGCTCCCTGTTTATCGTTATCTTATTCCAGCTCAGTGCGGCATTCCCGAATTCCGATGCAAGTCTTACCCTCAGCTCCGCCCTTGAATCCTTCGGTGGAAATAACAACGCTTCTCCTATCTCCTCTTCTGTTAATATTCGTTCAACGCCTATTTTATCCGCTATGCGCTCGTATAGGTCATAATCGCAGAGATTGGTAAAATCAAACGAAGCCGCTATCTCTTTCTCCATCTGCTCATCCATCATGTAGATGCTCCGATAATCGAATTTCCCTTTTGATGTGTATTTATAATCAAAATCATCTATCTCGTTCTTTATCACCCATAATTTCAGCACCCATTCCAAACGCCGTACCACATAAGGGTCTTCAAGCAATCCCTGCCTGAACTTATCACAAAGCCTCTTGAACGTATCCAACACGTATTTGTCCCAATAGGACGTCTCTCGTTCTTCAAACAGCTCCTCGATCACCGCGAGATAATTCGTCTCTAAGTAATCAATCGCTAGCTCAGTCCTTCCGTTCGTCAGTTTTACCCGCCAATCGCCTTCGGTATTTGCTGAAATGTCTTTAAATGTTTGAAGTGGATTCCAGATGTCTTCCACATGCGAGAGTTTTCCTGTTTCTATTGCATCCAGAACGTACGATGTGAGCGCATTATTAAGCAGCCGTGTAACTTCCGAGCGAACACCTTCTCCCGATGTGACATGCACACGGTATTTATCTTTTGTGCCCAACGGCTCATCGCGTGTAGACAATATTGGCCATTGAGACGGCGACTCGGTAAGAACCCGCTTTGAAACCATCGCTTTCGGTGAAATCACGTATTTTAACCCCTCTTTCTCCGCTACAAAACCGCCAGCACCAAAAAATATCTTACGAAGTACTAAAAAAGGTATAAACAGATTCTCTTTACCCACAAAGTTCCGCCGCACCACCGCATAGGATTCGTGCGTGCCCCTGCTGTATCTCTTGTCTATCTCTACGTTTGCTTTCCAGCACTGGATGTATGAAGGGGCATTTGCCCTTTTTATCAATTTCTCCCGGTATTTTTTATTTGCTTGCTCTACACCTATCTGCATATACAGCTCCGCGGCTTTATCGTATTTCAGCGCCTCGAAGGCATTTCGGCACTCGGGTGTGGCTATCTCCAGGTGACCTCCCGTGCAGATATAAATCCGCGAGCCGTTTCTCAAAAACCCGTCGTTTCTCCGCCGCAGCTTCGAGCATATCGCATCCGTTCCGTCAAAAAAGGTATACGTCTCAAGTGCATGAATCACTTCGTCAACATGATAAAATCTCGCATACCTGTACAAACCAGGCGATTCTGAACTTATACCCACTCTAAATTCGTGCTCTACCCCTTGCCATTTGTTCAGATCCATTTTTGTTGCATGTTGTGAGAAGGTATGTGGTGTGAGTTGTCAGGCGTTAGCATCTTTTAAGCCAAACACCTGAAGCCTCAAACCTAAAACCTAAAAGTGCATCCCTGTTTCTTCCTCTGGCATCTCGCCAAACCCAGATGTCAATATCTCCTCTGCTCTTCGCTCCACAAACTTGTCAAAACCCTCTTTCAGATGCCGCATATTTACTCCTATCTCCTCTATGCGTTTATACCGCTTCTGCAAGTCCTTCGTCTTGTCCCCCGCATCTAATATCGCTGCGATTCCCTCCTTATCCCACATTCTTCGCATATCCTCGTTGCTGATAACTCCTTTTTTCAACATCAGCAATGTCCTCTCCTCCAATGCCTTATCCCTTGCATAATTGAATATCTGCGATATAAACCGCCCTGTTATCGTATCCGCCCTCTTTATCCTCCCTATTTGTGTCTCAACATACTTATCACTGTACATATAGCCGACAATCTCTTTCACCAGATGCAACCTCGCTTCTTCTTCTCCTCCCACTTCCTTTATCAAGTAGTGGTCAACAGGAATCTTTTTAGCATATAGGGCGGCAATAGAAGACACCGCTTCCTTATCAGGCTTTGGAACCTCAATTATCTTGTCAAATCTCGCCCTGAATGCTGAATCTATAAGATACAACCTGTTTGTCGCTCCTATCACCGTAAGGTGTGGGTGCAGAGCATTGAATCCTTCTAAGAGGTCAAGTAGCTGCCCGGTAACTCTCTCCGGCGCTCCCGAAGAGCCCGTGTACATCCCTCTTTCCTGTGCTAACGCATCTATCTCATCAAAGAAAATCACACCATAGTCATTTTCCCCTTCCTCTAATTTCGCGTTCGCCGCCTCGAACACCATTCGCACATTGCGCTCTGATTCACCGAGCCACATACTGAAAAGTTCTCCTGCCCCTATCTTTACAAATTCACAGTTGGGTAATGCCGATGCCAACGCCTTTGCACACATCGTTTTCCCGCAGCCCGGCGGACCGTACATTAATATTCTTCGTGAGCATTCGCCATATTTTGTATAATCATCGGGGTTCACCATCGGAAGAACAATACTCTTTATTAATTCCTGCTTTATCTCCTTTAAACCACCAATGGCATTAAAACTCACCCCAGGATTCTTTGTGACTTCATAGCGGGATATTGCCTTTGCCTTGTAACTCTTCTTTATGTCATACGTGCCGGGGAGAAGCCCCACCTTCATCCCCTCTTTTAGCATTTCCGTTTCATCTTTTCTCAGCCTTTTATATATTCTACCACGTCCTTTCCCGGTTGATATTTCTCCAACCCATCCCTCGTCGTCCTGCATCAACTCTTCTATCTCGCCCACTTCTAAATCCACCATTCTGTCGTATACCTTCGTGATGCCTATGGTAAATCCACTGGGGTTGTTCCTGTCCGGGATACGCCCTACAAATACAAATTTACCCGCCTTCAAATCCTTTATCTCCATCTCTGTTAGCGTTCCATAAGGTAAAGCCTTTAATGCACCATTCAGATTAACAATGGCGCCTTCTTCCGTCTTCTCCACTACAAATCCACAGTCCAGAGGCGGCGACCGTGATTTAGACACGAGTTTCTCCAAATCCAGTTTATACGCCTCTGTCTCCTCGTATTTCCTCATCAACCGCCGATAGTCGCTCTCTAACCGCTCATACTCGTATCTTGGGATATAGTCCCCCTCTATTTCTTCCATCATCAACCACCCTTTCCTAATCTAAGAATAACAATGTATTAAATAAAAATGCAACACTTCCTCAGGATATTTATATAAATATATTTACAATATATAGAATTACAATGGTGATGAACGAGGAGAAGAGAAAGGTACAGCTCACAGGCGGTTCTACACTTACCATATCGCTCCCCGTAAAATGGGCACGAGTAGCGGGGATAAAGCATGGAGACGAACTTTCGTTAATTCAACGTAGTGATAACTCCTTGCTGATAACACCAGAGAAGAACGAAGAAGAGCGAATAAAATCCGCAGCACTCGAACTCTCCGAGAACGAAAGCTTTGAGGATAACTTCAGATACCTCATCTCTTATTACCTCGTTGGATATGACATTGTAAAGCTTTTATCACCCAAGGGTTTCGAGGCGGAGGAACGGAAGCGGATAAAGGAGGAAGTAAGGAAGAGGCTGATAGGTATGGAGGTTGTTGGCGAGTCATCAAAGGAGATAATACTGCAGAGTTTCTTGAAATACGAGGATTTTACGCTACGCGATGCGATACGGAGCATGTCCGAGATAATAGTGTCAATGCACGGAGATGCGATTTCAGCACTTGAAAAAGGTGACCTGAACCTAGCGGAGGATGTTACGGAGCGTGATAATGAGATAGACCGATTTTATTTGCTTATTGTGAGACAGCTAAAGGCTGCGATGAGCGACCCCGAGCTTGCAAACAAGATAGGCGTGGGCAGACAGCGTGATAGCCTGGGATACCGGATAATAGTAAAGAGTATGGAGAGGATAGGCGACCACGTGGAGAATATAGCGAAGAATGTAATGTTAATGAATCAAACAAGCGCGGTGCTGGAGCCCGAAGCGGCATTGAGAGTCGCAACGTTGAAGCGTATAAAAGAAATCGGCTTTCGCACCGAAAACATATTCACCGAGACGCTGGC
The DNA here is from genome assembly GCA_013180605.1 of Candidatus Methanophagaceae archaeon GoMg1. Taxonomy (GTDB): domain Archaea; phylum Halobacteriota; class Syntropharchaeia; order Alkanophagales; family Methanospirareceae; genus QEXZ01. The sequence goes on from QBUL01000182.1 coordinate 29,369, forward strand.
TTCCTTGTCGGATATGGATATGAAGGAGGCGAATGAAATGATACGGAATGCAAATACGCTGGCTGACGAGTTGGAGGAACTAAATGAGCGAATATTAGCAGAAGAGCTGAGTATTACCGACAAAGTACATATTCTTTCTATTCTGGAGAGTCTGGGAAGAATAGCGAAATATTGTGGAGATATAGCAGAGGTAACGATAAATATGGGGACGAGGATAGCGGGGGAGCTGGAATTTTAAGAAATGTTAGATAAGTTAAGCAGCTCGCTGAAGGAAACGATTCGGAAGATAGCGAAGGCGAAGCGGATAGACAAACAAACAGTGGACGAGCTTGTGCGGGACATACAGCGGGCGTTGATACAGGCGGATGTAAAGATTTCACTGGTAAAGGAGATTTCGGGTCGCATACGCGAGCGCAGTTTGAAGGAGAAGTTAGTGCTGAATCCGAGGGAACATGTGATAAAGGTAGTGTACGAGGAGTTGATAAACATCATAGGAAGGAGTGTGGAGGTTCCTTTAACGGCGCAGAGAATAATGATGGTGGGTCTGCATGGCACGGGAAAAACGTCTTCATGTGCGAAACTTGCGAGATATTATCAAAAGAAGGGTTTAAAACCTGCGGTTATCTGCGCTGACGTTTATAGGCCTGCCGCAGCGGAACAGTTGAGGCAGCTATGCGAAAAGATAGGCGTTCCTTTTTACGACGGTGCGAATCTACCTGAACGAGAAAAAGGGGTGATGGGCATCGTGAGTGCCGGCGTGAAAGAATTTGAGAAGTATGACGTCAAGATAATAGACACTGCAGGGAGGCATGCACTGGAAAAAGACATGATAAAGGAGATAGAGGATATAAAGAGGGCAATAAATCCAGAACAGCGGTTTCTTATTCTTGATGCGAGCATAGGGCAGCAGGCGTCGGTACAGGCACACGCATTTGACGATGCGATTGGAATTACGGGCATAATCATAACCAAAATGGATGGAACGGCGAAGGGCGGTGGTGCGCTTTCTGCAGTCGCGGAAACGAATTCCGGAGTGGCTTTTATAGGCACAGGAGAAAAGACAGACGATTTTGAGCGATTTGAATCCGATGGGTTCATCTCACGGTTGCTCGGAATGGGCGACATAAAGGCACTGATAGAGACTGCGGAGGAGAGTTTAAAGCCGGAGGATGTGGATGCTGACTTCATGAAGGGGAAATTCACGTTAAAGGATCTGTATAAGCAGTTAGAAGCGATGAAGAAGATGGGACCATTGAAGAAATTAATGGAGATGTTGCCTTTAGGCGGGCTTGGGCTTGATATAAATTTGGATGATACGATGTATCAGGTTACTGAGGATAAACTGAAGAGATACAAAGTGATGATGGATTCGATGACTGAGGAGGAGCTGACCGAGCCGAAAATAATAGATGGGTCGAGGACGAAAAGAATAGCACGGGGTTCTGGAACGATAACTGCGGAGGTGAACGAACTGATAAAGTACCACCGAATGATGCAAAAGATGATGAAAAGTCTGACTTCTGGAAGAGGAGGCGGGAAAATACCGGGGATGAAAGGGATGAAAATGTCGATGCCGGTGGGTAAGATGATGAAGAAGATGAAGAGACCGTGACAAGGAAAATAAATTATCTATACTTTTATGATTTAACGAGACAATAAAACCAAAAAGTTTTTTATTTATATAGCCCTTACATAACTTTGTGGGGAACATAGAAGGGAGGGCGAGAAGTTGGTTGGAAAATCAGCGACGTGCGGGTAAAACATGAAGACACGGGGGTCAAAGAATTATGTCTATCATTCAAAATACCTCGGAAGACTCGACAAAGAAAGGGGATTTATTCCAAAGGGGCAAAATAAGCATGAGCATAAGTATATCGCGGGTCTGCGAAATATTACCGAGTAAGGTAATTCGATGCTGCTACAGGTTAAACCTGATATAAATCAAGGACATTTTTGATTGTAAATCTCATTGTCTTTATCTCTTTCAAAAACTATATGTAGCGACTGTCAAGATATTACAGTACCAAGTCTTCTCCTTTTTGCGTTTTAGGGTGGATATGGCCCTTTGTATGGATTTTAACTTGGCAAACAGGCCATATCCTCTGCACCAACAGCTATGCTGTTCATAAAGGGCTGAGGGAGCTCCCAGATGTAGCAAAGAGAGGCATGATAAGTCCGGTAGCCGCATTGATGTTTTCTGGAACGAAGAGGAAGAAAACTTCAAGCGGATAATTTCAAGAGAAATAGGGCTTATCATGCCGGGTAGTTAGTTAATTCAACGGCATGCGTGCAAGTAGTTAGCAGCTCATAAAGGTATATCGATCGCTCCAGTTTACCGCAAGCGACTGATATACTAAGACTAATTAGTTTATGTGGTTACATGGTGTTAAAATCTAAATAAAAACGCTGTATCACGCGATCAATGAACGTGATATCGGCGGAAAAGTTCTCATCCTCGACAGGGTTTTCTTCTCTGAAGGAACCATAAAGTTCCTGGGGGGGGGGTAAGGAGACCTTCTACGTGCTTCCGACAAAGAGGAATAGCCATTATTACGACACACGTATCCACTTCACGGAATACTTTTCATACCCCCCGTCGTCGGATTAAGTGCGGAAAATGTAAATGTGACAATTTTTACCTGTATCTCTTCGAGGATCAGGACCTCCAACTAGAAGAACAGAAGACCCTGTACAGGGAAAAGGCTGAGCACAAGATAGAAAAGAAAAAATTCGATGAGGGAATGAAGAAGGCAGGGAAAATTCTTGTTCTCTCGGATATGGATGTCGAGAAGCAGGAGATATATCTGCTATACATGAAACGAGAAGTGATTGAGAAGATGTTTGACACGTACAAGACCAAAAAGGTGCGGAGTTAAGGTTTCTATATAAGCTATTCTATTCTATACAATATTTGATAAAAGACAATAAATACGTGAAGAGGTTTTTGAAATGGGAAAAATAGGTGAGGCGGAATCGGGATTGGATTTGCAAAGAAGACCTGCATCTGTTATAGTAGCCGTAATGAAAAGACTGGACATTCACGAGGCAAAACGAGCAAAGGAAAGTGGTGCAGACATATTAGAGTTGAGAATTGACCTTTTAGAAGCCGAAGAAAAAAGCGTAGCGAAAGTAAAAGAATTTGTTGCGATGCTAAAAAATTTGCAGTCCTCCGTACAAATGCCGATAATCATAACGAACAGGAAAAAGGAGGAAGGTGGCGCATTTACCGGCACAGAAGCCGAAAGAATAGGGATGCTGAGCGACATTCTCGAAACCGCTGCGGAGGAAGAGCTAGTAGACGCAGTGGACATCGAATTCTTTTCGTCCGCAGCAGGAAAACAGGAGATACTGAAAAAAGCGAAACGCCGTCACATACCTGTTATTTCCTCTTTCCATGATTTTAACGGCATGCCACGCCGCGAAGATATATTGAGAATCGTCACGAGTATGTATAAAGAAGGAGGCAGCATTGCAAAAATAGCGGTTACGCCGAAGACGGTGAGCGATGCGTTGATGCTGTTAGAACTCACGCAGAAACTATCAAGTGAAGGGAAATTGGTGGTGACCATCGGAATGGGTCGTGTAGGGCGCCATCTGCGAGTGATAGCACCGTTATATGGGTCGGCATTGGCTTATGGATTCATAGAAGGGAAGAACGAAAAAGATGAAGGAGTAGCTCCCGGTCAGTTCAGTGTGAAGGAGCTGAGGGGCATGATGAACAAATTCCAGTGGAATTTTGAGCAGACAACAAACAAGAAAACAGAAAATAAATTGTTGACGCAGATGCTAAGAATCAACAAACACGGTTAAACTAAAATAAATAAATCCGCGTAAATCCGTGTAAATCTGTGTCTCAAATAGAAAGAAGCTATACTTTATATCCAACGAAAAACCCTATTTCTAAGTGAATTTATTGATTCTATGCTTTTCATTCCCCTGAGTCCTAATATCTTACCTATTTCTTCTCTATACCTCTTCTCTACCTTCACACCCTCACGCTCAAGCAGTGCAACCAATTTTTTGTTGTATCTCTTTCCCGCTCGGTCGTAGTCAGTTAGTATGGCCACGCAGGTGTGTCTGCGCCTCAGACAATCAACGAACTCAACATGTGAAAACCCGGAGGACGAATACATTGCTATTTCCTTTGTAATGCCCATCTCTTTCAACGCTTCTTTATCATGCATACCTTCAACCACAACGGCATCTACTGAATCGTCCATCTCTTGAACCACGCTCGCCAGTTCCGTGTACGTTTCATGATCATCCCTTCGTATTGTTCTATCTGATTTGTTGTTCATGTCAATTTCCACATTCGTACTCCCCTAAAATATTTTTATCCGATTCGCAACAGGGAGGAGAGGAGTTGTTTATATTTATATAGGGCAAGGCAATAGAAATATTATTAGTGGTGGTGGAAGAAATGGGGGAAGTGAAAATTGAGATTCCCGCAGGATTATTTAAAATGGCTGCGGAAGAACTTGAAAAATCCGAAACGAAGGTGTTACTCAGGGAAGCGGTGGAGGAAAAGCTAAGAGTATTGTTATTATTCAAGGTGGTTGACAATATATTAAAGAAGAGTAAACTTACAGATGAACAAGCTAAAGAATTGGCAGAAGAATTAGAAGAGAGAGTCGCTAAAAGGCATGGGCTTATCTGATGAGGGTTAAGAATGGAACTTGTTATTGATGCCGCTATTTTGTTCTCCTTCTTTAAACCCGAATCTTTTACAAGGGATTTTGTTAAGTTGTTATACAGTAATGGAGTGAGATTATTTGCCCCTGATTTTTTGTTAGATGAACTCCTATCACTCAAAGAAAGAATCAGCAAATTTTGTAGGATAGACGAAGAAAGACAATTTTACAACCTCTTTTATACTCCTATGCGAGGTATTAGGTGTTATACCGAAGTCAGAATATGAACGGTTTCTTTCAGAAGCAAAAAATCTATTACTAGCGCATCCGAAAGATGCTCCATATTTTGCGTTAGCTCTCAAACTTTCCATTCCCATCTGGTCTAACGAAAAGAGATTTAAGAAACAGTCTAAGGTCAAAGTATTTTCAACACATGAGTTAAAAGAATTATTTTTATTTGGTTGATTATATCCCCAAATTACACCATAAACCTTATGCTCCATCGAAATCAATAACCAAGTTCCTTCCGTTCCGTCTTCTGTGTTAATCAGCGTTAATCACGGTCAACGATTTATTTTCTGTTTTCTTGTCCCCGCAGCTAAGGCGGGAAACAAAAAGTTTTACCAAAGAAGCACTATACGTTATATAGGCACTGTCAAATTTTCCAGCGAAATTGCGATATCCGTAAATTTCACCGCAGAGCATACAGAGAACGCAGAGCCATCAGGAAAGTCAGCAAGGATTGAAACAATCTTAAAACTCTGTGGTCTCGGCGCTCTCCGCGGTGATAAATCACTAAATTTTTAGACTATGCCCGTTATATATAGGTATAGAATGAAAAGAGTAATGACCATTGGAGGTTCCGATTGCAGTGGCGGTGCGGGAATACAGGCAGACATAAAAACGTTTTCCGCTCTGGGTGTCTATGGTACTTCCGTAATCATTGCCGTTACCGCTCAAAACTCATCCGGCGTGCAGGCGAAACACGAAGTGCCCGTTGAACTCGTGGAATCGCAAATACAATCCATTATGAGCGAAGCGAGCGGCAAAGGCATTACAGTGGATTATGCGAAAACCGGTATGCTGTATTCCAGCGCAATGATAGAAACGGTTGCGAAACACCTCAAGAGACATAAAATCCCTTTTGTCGTGGACCCCGTGATGAAGGCAGGTTCAGGCGGTATTTTGCTGGCTGATAATGCGTTAAACACGCTTGTCAAACTTCTTCTGCCTATTTGCGAGGTCGTAACGCCGAATGTTCCCGAAGCCAGCTTTATTTCCGGGTTGGAGATATGGGATAAGGAAGATGTGAAGGATGCAGCCGTAAAGATACACGAACTGGGCGCTTCTGCAGTAATCATAAAGGGTGGGCATCTCACACATGAAACAGCAGCTGGTAAAGCAACGGATTTGATATACGATGGAGAGTTCGAGGAACTAAGCGGCGAATACATAAAACCGAAAAAGGGGAAAATAATACACGGAGCGGGATGTTCGTTTTCCGCAGCTCTTACTGCTGAACTCGCTAAAGGCGAAAATTTGCGACACGCAGCGGCATCTGCAAAAAAGTTCGTGCATGATGCGATAGCCGGGGGCGAAGAGCTGTCAAATATGATAGTGCTAAATCAGGCACGTGAGTTGCGTAAGAACGCAGACCGGTATTTCGTACTGGAAAACGTGAAGGAAGCGGTCAGGAAACTGAAGAGCATACCTGATTTTAAACGACTCATTCCTGAAGTTGGAACAAACATAGGCATGGCAATAGAGGGTGCAGAAAGCGAGCGTGACGTTGCCGCCGTGGCAGGCAGGATACTTCCAATTCACGCAAAAGAAGTAACGCACGCAGAAACAGTGGATTTTGGCGCGAGCAGTCACGTTGCCCGGATGATATTAGCGATGATGGCGATGACCGGCGGCAAAAACATAAGAAGCGCCATTAACATAAAGTATTCCGTGCAAATAATAGACGCGTGCAAACGAGCAGGATTAGTGATTTCTTCTTTTGAACGTGAACACGAGCCGACAGGTGTGAAAACAATGGATTGGGGCGTAAGAGAAGCGATAAGAAACCTTTCCTCAGAAGGGCAGCGGCGGCGGCAAGTACCTGACGTGATTTACGACCTCGGGGCGGTGGGAAAAGAGCCAATGACGAGAATTTTTGGCGATACCGCACTGGAAGTAGCATCGAAAGTGAACAAAATCATGGATGCTCTGGAGTAAACATAGTCATCTGGGCACTGTCTAAAAATATAGTGATTTATCCACCGCGGAGAGCGCAGAGTACGCAGAGTTTTAGGACTGTTTCAATCCTTGCTGACTTTCCTGATGGCTCTGCGTTCTCCGTGTGCTCTGCGGTAAAATTTAAGGATATAGCGATTTCACTAGAAAATTCGACAGTGCCGTCATCTGTGAAAATTACTCTGTGCTAATCTGTGGTTCAAAATACAAATCAGTATTTAAAAACGGAATTAAAGCAACTGTTAAACCAGCTACATAATATCTTTTCCTATCCATAACGCCTTTAGTGAAATATCCAACAGCTCCCTGTTTTTCTTTCGTATTTCTTTCGCCAATCAAGCTATCCATCACATCGCCAAGTTCTATTGCCCCTTTTCCTTTTAAAAGCTCTTCTGAGATGTGCGATGGAAGCTCAAAGAAAGGGGAAGTCCCATAACCTATTCTCCCCTTATCATCCATAATACAGATTACGCCAAAGGTGAACCACTTGTGAAATAATTTCTTTATCCCGCCTTCAATGCCCACAAAGAACTCCGCATTAAAATTCCGGGCCTCATTAATCCTTCTCAATTCAAGCGCTCTATTTTTTGCGCCTGCGAAGGTTTCATCATCAATTGGCTGATTGGAAACTTTACTGTTCACTCCGATGCCTACTACTTCCACAGCATCGAAATATTTTGAAAACGCTTCCTCCGTCGCTTCCAATTTCACCGGGTTCCGGGAGCCGACTAAGATTTTCATTTGACGTTCCTTAAATTAAAAAGAATGTTTGACAAGAAAATAAATTGTAGACACAGATTAACGCAGATTAACACAGATGATAAGAATCAATAATGTTAAATTTAAATTATTATCTATGCAATTTAATTCTAACCGAGCGCTTACAAAAATAGTTTTAATTGCAGCAATCTGTGTTTTTAGCACGCAATTTGGCGTTACGGTGATTGCACCGCTGCTTGGCGAATGGGTGAAAGCCTCAGAAACTCCGTCTTTCGTTTCTGCATTGATCTTCTCCTCTTTTACTATCGTAAGCATACCGCTAAGTGTTTCAGGAGGTATTATATCCGACAAATTGGGGCGGAAACCATTGATTGTAGCCGGGCTTTTGCTTTATGCTGTTGCCTCCGCTCTTTTTCCATTTTCCAACAACACCTACGACTGGATATTTGTGAGAGCATTACAAGGAGCAGGCGCAGGATTGTTCTTCCCTGCAGTTACGGCTTTGCTCTCGGAAGTCACGAGTTACGAGGAGCGCGGGCATGCGCTTAGCGTGTATAACATGGGTCTGGGCGCAGGTTTAGCGGCAGGCCCAATTTCAGGTGGAGTCCTTTTCGACATTTATGGTATTCACATGCCGTTCTTCTTTTGCGTTGTCTTTGCACTGCTAAGTGTCGTATTGGTATTACTTTTTGTTCACGAGCCGAAGACAAGGTCAAAGAGAAAAAAGAAACGAAAACGATTATCGTTAAGCGAAAGAGAACGAAAGGCATTGACACTGGCTTGTGTGGCGATTTTTTTTGGAATAGGAGTCGCAGCGATTATGGGTGCTTTATTCTCTCCTTTTGCTACCAACAATCTCGAACTTCCTGATTACGAACTTTCAACAGGAGTAGTAATCCATGCTACGGGTATCATCGGAGTAATCCTATCCGCAATGTTCGTGGTGTTCGTAATACTGCAAACAGGATTTGGCAGGCTGATGAAGCGCGTAGGGGAAATCATTCTTTCGATTGCCGGATTGTTCTTGTGCGCCTGCGGCTTGATTGTGCTTTACTCCGCAACTTCCATCCCGGGACTTTTTATAATGAGCTTTTTTTTAGGTGCTGGTTTGGGTGCGATTTCACTGGGCACGTTAACGCTAGCGTCAAAAGCAGCGGGGGTGGGGGCAGGAGCAGAAGAGGGAGCAATAGAACAGGGACAGAAACAAGAACAAGAAGGGCGAGTAATGGGTATTTATTACGCAATGTTTTACGCCGGTATTGGCGGTGTTCCCCTTGTTTGTGGTGCGCTCTCGGATATTTTCAGTGCACGGCTGATGTTCCTGGGATATGCGGTGCTTCTACTCGTATTGATGGTTGTGGTGTGGAAGGTGAGATAGGGTCGGATTGTAGTCATTCCAAAAATTATTAACCACAAGATTACACAGATTTTCACGAGATTTCAGTGCTCCATTTCCGATTTTACCCCCAGTTAACCCGTATTTCTTGTGTTAATCATGTGGAATCTCGTGGTTCATTATTTGCAATTTATTATCTGAATGACCATAGTCGATAACACTCCGACAATGCTAAAAGAAGATTTCAACTTCTACCTCCTCCCCCTCCTCTACTATTTCTTTCCCTTTCTCCACGAATATGTATCCATCGGCACTTGATAGCGTGGTGATTGCACCGGAACCGGTAAGAATGGGATAAACGAGCAAATTACCTTTTTCTGCGGGTTTCGTTTTCGCCAGATTTACTTTTACTTTTACCAGCACATATTCGTTCCGACCCTTCTCGGAAAAAATTCTAACCGCTGCCGTCGCTTTTACCTTCTTTCTCCTCTCCAAATTTTGTTTTTCTTCTCGACCTTTATAAAAATAATCGCCCGATATATGGCGTAGCAAAGGAGCAACGAAAAGGTTGAAAGTAACCAATGCGGAAGTGGGATTACCAGGCAATCCAAATACGGGCTTCCCCTGGACCATCCCAAGTATGAAAGGTTTTCCCGGTTTTATGTCAACACCGTGAACGAGAATCTCGCCAAAACGTTCTATCGCCGTGGGCAGCAGGTCACCAGCACCCGCAGACGTTCCACCGGAGAATATTATAACGTCTGCTCCTTTTGCAAGCGATTCGTTGAGCTTTGCAGATAAATCTTCCAGATTATCTTTGGCAACTCCGAGGAATAAAGGAACGCAGCCAGAGCCAGAGCAGACTTCCCTGACGGAATCGCATACGGTTTGTGCATTAACGTCATATATTTTCCCTGGTTCGAGCGTGGTGGTGGCTTGAGTTCCGGGCGCTACTAATTCGTTGCCTGTGGATATAACGGCTACTGATGGCTTTTTACGTACTTCTACTTCTCGTATCCCGCAAGCAGCCAATACACCGGTCTCTCTCGGCGTTAGTCGTGTTCCTTTTACTACTATCTTCTCCCCTCGCTTTATGTCCGAGCCTGCGAACATGATGTATTCAGCAGGAGCTACGGGTTTGTATATCTTTACCATTTTTATATTCCTGTTTTCTTCTTCCTCTTCTTCTTCTTCGTAGTCAGACGTGTTTTCAACTTTTACAACGGCATTCGCGCCTTTCGGAAGTGGTGCACCGGTAGAAATGCCCGTGCAATAACCCTTTTCTACGTATTGTGAAGGCGAAGGGAACTCACCTGCCTGAACATAACCATTCACAATCAACAGCGAAGGATTATCCTCAGCAGCGTAAAACGTATCGGAAGCTATAACAGCATAGCCGTCCATAGTAGCACGGTCAAAAGGGGGGATATCAAGAGTGGAAAAAATATCGGTGGAAGCAATTCTACCGAGTGCTTCGCCGTCACCGAGTCTCACTTTCTCTGTATCAACAGCGATTTTTTTCGCGTGTTTTACGCTGAGTTCGGCGATTAGTTCTTCTACTTCCTTTTTCTCGGTTATTTCTAAGAATTGCTTCCCCATCAAACTTTCTAAAAGAAAGTTTGATCAAAGAAAATAAAAAGTTATTTTTTATTATTCAGTTTTTTTCGCTGTTTCTTTTTTAGATTCCGAGCTTGTCTCGAATCGGTGTCCAAAAGCTTCGAGCATTTCTATTGGGAACGGAATGACGACCGTAGTAGCTTTCTCCTCCGTTGCCTCTTTTATTGTTTGTAACGTTCGAATGAACATCCCGCCTTTTTCTTTTTGCAGGACGCCTGCCGCTTCTGCAACTTTCTTCGACGCCTGGAACTCACCATCCGCAGTAATAATTCGTGCTCTTCTGTTCCTTTCTGCCTCTGCCTGTGCTGCCATTGCACGCTGCATTTCTTTTGGAAGTCCAACGTCCTTTATCTCCACTGCAGATACCTTTATTCCCCATGGGTCTGTCGCGTCGTCAATTGTCTTCTGTAATTGTTTGTTTAGCTTGTCGCGTTCAGAGAGCAATTCGTCCAGTTCCGCCTGCCCTATCACGCTTCTCATCGTGGTCAGCGCGATTTGAGAGGTGGCATAGTCGTATCTCTCCACTTCAGTTACCGCCTTCTCAGGGTCAAGCACGCGGTAGTAAACGACCGCATTCACACTGGTTGTGACGTTATCGCGCGTTATGACTTCTTGTGGCGGAATGTCAAAAACACAGACTCTTAAGTCTATCTTTACCATGCTTTCAAACAGTGGAATGACCAGAAACAGCCCCGGTCCCCTTGCGCCCACCAAACGTCCAAGCCGAAATATTACGCCCCTCTCGTATTCCTTCACTATCTTTATCGACGATGCCAGTATAATCACTGCTACAAAAACTATCCCGATTAGCAAATCAAAAGCCATTTTTTTTTATTTCACCTCCGTTATATTTCTATTCTATATGTACCTTAAGGTATATATACATTTGATAGGCACAGTCGAATTTTATAGTAAAATCACTATATCCTTAAATTTTACCGCAGAGCACACAGAGAACGCAGAGCCATCAGAGAAGTCAGCAAGGATTGAAACAGTCAGTCATAAAACTCTGCGTACTCTGCGCTCTCCGCGATGGATAAATCACTATATTTTTAGACAGTGTCCTCATCCGCAACCATTTTCGCTATGCTTATTTTGCTGAATTCCGATTCTATCGTATCGGTTGCGATTATTTCTTTGACGCCCGCGTGGAGCATTCGCGGAACCGCATTTTGCACAAAGACGCCGTGTACGCATGCGA
>QBUL01000110.1 GCA_013180605.1 Candidatus Methanophagaceae archaeon GoMg1
TTAAACTAAAATAAATCTGCGTAAATCCATGTAAATCTGCGTCCTAAATAGGTAGGTGGAAGTTGTACTTTATATACCATGAGAAAGATACAGCAAAGGATATACTTGAGTAGGAAGCGGGTGAATTCAATAGAGTTTGAGCATGAAATATTGAGCATTCCGCTTAAAGCAGGGGATGAGATGAGTTTTGAGATACTTATAATTAACCACGGGGAGCCGACACACGTGCATTTTTCGTTGAGTGAAGAAGTAAAAGACAAGGTGATGATATTGCAGGATAAGGTGTATGTAATAGACGAGGAAAAAATAGCAGCGATTGTAAAACTGCCAAAAAGCTATGCCGGGGCAGTAGACGGCGGGTTGGATGCAGGGAGTATATTCGTCAGCACGGGATATGGAGCGGCGAAAAAGGGTTTTTCTGTTGAGATAGTAGAGGAAGACGAGGGGTATGGTAAAGGGACGGGAGAAATAGTAGGTGGGTGGATAGGAGAAAGCGTGGTGAAAAAGGAAACAGTGGAGACAGGAATCGTGATATCACCCGAGAAAAAGGCTCTTCTAAGACGATTAGTGATTTCAACGGTGTTAATGGCATTGTTTTTGGTTTTTGTCTTTGCTGTCTATAAATTTAGTTTTTCCGGTTATCCAAATTTCGTTTTTGCTTTACTTGCTTCTATGATTTTTATTTTTATCGTTATCTATAATCTCTAAAAATCACGAGATTTCACAAGATTAAAAAAAAAGAAAGTAAATTATAGACACAGATTAACGCAGATGATAAGAATCAAGAAAATAAATCTGCGTAAATCAGTGTCTTAAATAGAAGGAAGCTATACATGATGCACAACCAGAAATCAGAGAATAAAAAACAGAATTCTGACCTCTGTTCTCTGACTTCTTGTATCTTCATAATAAAAAGGAGCTAAACAGACACTGTAAGTGAAGATGAAATACATCGTAGTAACCGGAGGCGTGATGAGCGGGCTTGGAAAAGGCATCACAATGGCTTCCATCGGCAGGATACTGAAGAACCGCGGATACAAACTCGTGCCTATAAAAATTGACCCGTACATAAACATCGATGCCGGCACGATGAATCCATACCAGCATGGCGAAGTATATGTGCTGGCAGATGGCGCGGAGGTTGACCTCAATCTGGGGCATTACGAGAGGTTTACAGATGTGGAGTTAGGGCGGGAGCACAATATAACCACGGGAGCTGTCTATTCCGCAGTGATAGACCGAGAGCGAAGAGGCGATTATCTGGGACAGACGGTGCAGATAATTCCGCATGTAACGAATGAGATAAAGGCACGAATAAGAGGAGTCGCGGAGAAAAGTGGTGCAGACGTATGCCTGGTAGAAATAGGCGGCACGGTAGGCGACATAGAGAGCATGCCGTTCCTTGAAGCAGTAAGGCAGATGAAATTAGAGGAGCATGAGAACGATTTCCTTTTTGTTCACGTTACTTTAGTGCCTTCCACAACGATGCACGAGCAAAAAACGAAGCCCACGCAACACTCGGTGAAGGCACTGCGTGAGTTAGGGCTTCAGCCAGATATAATCGTATGTCGGAGCAAAGAGGCATTAAAAGAGGATGTAAAAGCGAAAATAGCAATGTTCTGTAACGTGAAGATGGAGGCGGTGATTAGTGCGGCGGATGCCGAAGACCTGTACGCGGTGCCGCTGATGCTTGAACGAGAAGGCATCTGGACTTACATAAGCGAAAAGCTGCAGTTAGACCAGTCGAAGAAGGTAGACCGTGCATGGGAGAAAATGGTGGAACGGAGAAAGTCATGCAGGGACAAGAAATTTTATATCGCAATAGTGGGGAAGTATGCGGAATTAGAGGATTCATATTTGAGTATAAAAGAAGCGATAAAGCATGCCGCTACGGAGTTGGGGTATAATGCGGATACAAAATGGATAGAAGCGGGGGATTTAGAAGAAGAAAAAGAGGTGGGCGCGTTTTTTGATGACGTGCGTGGAATACTTGTTCCCGGCGGGTTTGGTGTTCGCGGTGCGGAAGGAAAAATAAAAGCGATAGAATATGCGAGGGAGAATAAGATTCCGTTTCTCGGGCTTTGTTTTGGATTCCAATTAGCTGTGATAGAGGTAGCGAGGCACGTCGCAAAACTAAAGGATGCGAATAGCGCTGAACTCAGTGAAACCTCGCACCCGGTGATAGACCTGTTGGAAGAGCAGAAAGAAGTGGTTGAAAAGGGAGGGACAATGAGATTGGGCAATTACGAGGTGTTCATAAGGGGCGATACATTAGCGAAGAAGGTGTATGGGAAAAAGAAGATAGTAGAGCGGCACAGGCATCGCTACGAGGTAAAACCGGCATTTATAGACCAGATAGAAAGAGAAGGAGTGGTGTTCTCGGGCACGGACAGAAGTGGCACGAGGATGGAGATACTGGAGATTTCTCAAGATAAGCACCCTTTTTTCCTTGCCACGCAGTTTCATCCGGAATTCCGGTCGAGACCAAATAGACCTTCACCACCGTTTAAGGCGTTTTTGGGAGCTTGTATAAAATATAAAAGGAAATAAAAGGCTTCCAATTCAGCACGATGAAAACAACAGTTTCCAAAATACGCAAAAAGAAGTTCGTAGGCGTTAAGGACGATTTAAAGCTTTCACTGAATGCCATGGAGGTATTGAAAAGAAGATATTTGTTAAAAAACGAACTCGAAGAAGTTATCGAGACACCAAGTCAAATGTTCGAGCGTGTGGCAAAAGCAATAGCACGAGTAGAACTGAGTTATGGTAAAAGTAAAGAGGAGGTAAAAGAAATTGAACGCAGATTTTACCTGCTGATGTGTAATTTAGAATTCCTGCCAAACAGTCCTACATTAATGAATGCAGGAACTGAACTCGGGCAGCTCGCTGCATGTTTCGTTTTACCTGTTGAAGACTCGATAGATCGTATATTTGGAGCTGTTAAGAACATGGCTTTGATTCACAAAAGCGGCGGAGGAACCGGATTTTCTTTCTCACGGCTGAGACCAAAGGAAGACGTAGTGAAATCAACAGGAGGGGTTGCTTCAGGTCCCGTCTCTTTCATGCGTGTTTTTGACGTAGCCACGGATGTAATCAAGCAAGGAGGCAAACGAAGAGGTGCGAACATGGGCATATTGAACGCCGACCATCCGGACATATTGGAATTTATAAGAGCGAAAGAACGAGGAGAATTTGCCAATTTCAATACCTCCGTAGCTGTTACTGATGAATTCATGCATGCAGTGGAAAGAAATAAAGAATACGGGCTCGTAAATCCGAGGACAAAAGGAGAAGTGAGGAAAATAAAAGCTCATGAAGTTTTTAACGAAATCGTAACCTACGCATGGAAGACTGGAGACCCTGGAATCGTTTTTATGGATGAAATCAACAGACATAATCCTATTCCAGCGGTTGGAAAGATAGAGGCGACGAATCCGTGCTTGACTGCTGATACATGGGTAATGACTGCTGAGGGTCCACGGCAGATAGAAGAATTAATTGGCAAAAAGTTTGTTGCAATTGTAAACGGCGAGGAATGGGAAAGTTCAGAAGACGGATTCTTTGAGACTGGAGTGAAACCAGTTTATAAGCTGAAGACAGCAGAAGGATTTGAATTGCGTCTAACAGCGGACCACTTAGTTATGAAAGTGGAGAGAATAACAAGATATAAAGTTGAGACGCAATGGAGCAATGCAGGGGATTTAAAGCCGGGCGATAAAATCAAAATGAATCGAGAACGGTTTGTAGCATCCGTAGAGGAAGTAGTTCCGGATGGTGTAGAAAAGGTTTACGATGTTAAAATTCCGGGAATAAATGCTTTTGATGCCAACGGTTTTGTTGTGCATAACTGCGGCGAGCAGCCCCTCTTACCGTATGATTCTTGCAATTTAGGCTCAATAAACGTTTCAAAATTTGTCGAAACAGGTGAAGGTGAAATAGACTGGGAAAGGCTTAGAGAAGTGGTTTGGATTTCCGTTAGGTTTTTAGACGATGTCATAGATGTGAACAGGTATCCGCTGCCAGAGATAGAGAAGATGACGAATGCGAACAGGAAGATAGGGCTTGGAATAATGGGATTCGCAGAACTGTTAATCAAGCTTGGGATAGCGTATGATTCAAAGGATGCGCTTTCAGTGGGTGAAAAGCTAATGCAATTCATTACAAATGAGGCTCGGCAGTGTTCAACAGAGCTTGGGCTTGAAAGGGGGTCTTTCCCTAACTTCGAACTCAGCGTTTGGAACTCTAAATACAAAGCGATGCGGAATGCCACGGTGACTACCATCGCGCCAACGGGAACGATAAGTATAATTGCAGGGTGCTCCAGCGGAATTGAGCCTATATTCGCAGTCGCATTTGTTCGGAATGTAATGGGCGGGATGCTGGAGATAAACAAGCTGTTTGAGGAGATAGCGAAGGAAAGAGGGTTTTACAGCAAAGAATTGATAACCGAGATTGCAAAATGCGGGTCAGTGCAGGATATTGATGGTGTTCCAGGGGATATTAAAGGGATATTTGTTACTGCACTTGACATCTCGCCGGAATGGCATGTGCAAATGCAAGCGGCATTTCAGAAATACACAGATAATGCGGTCTCGAAAACGGTGAATCTGCCGAGTGACGCTACTTGGGGGGATGTAAAGAAAGTATTTTTATTGGCTTATAAACTCAATTGCAAGGGTATTACCATTTATCGGTATGGAAGTAAAGAGCAGGTTCTGTCGCTGGATATTCCAAAGCTTATGCTTGAAGAGTACGTGTGTGCTGATTCGGAATACACGGGTGAGTGCAGGATTTGCTCGGTGTGAAGGTTTCCTGAGAACTTTGGAAGAAATATTTAGCACTATACAACCTCATTTTTAAAGCCCCATCCTCGCCACTCCCGAATAAATTGCGGGGCATCCTTGGGATGGATGGAGGTGGGGTGGGCGTGTGTTTGGCGATGACGGCGCGAATTTTGCTTATCGGTCTCAATGTTTATGAAGTGCGAAGCATTTGATTGAACAAACTGAGCCACAAACAGCGTGTTATGTGAAGTTTTGGCAATATCAATGTTCACTCTGACCAATACAAGTCCTTACCAGTAACTCAAGTTCTTTATTTTGGTAATCGAACTTAGCCACAACCTTTTTCAGGCTATCAGGTAACTTCCTGTACCCCCACAAGCACCGCTTTTTTGTCTCTTCCACACCATTTCGGAGAAAGTAATAGGGCAGATTTACATGGAAAAATGAGATGCTGTCGGCATCTCTTAAAATATCAACGCGTTTCGTGCCTCCCGTTTCATGATGGCAGACCAGAAAAAAGATGTCATCAGCTAATTTTTTACTTATGCTGCACTCTTTCATCATTTCTGCCAAGATCTTAGCACTGTTTGAAGCATGGGCTTCTTTAAACTCATCGTAATTTTGATAATCTTCGCGCCTTACTTTCCGTTCCTCAATGGCTCTTTCTATATCATGACCCAAAGCAGCTATTGTTAAGGCATCATCCGCATCAGGTTTTAATTTAAGCAGCCACTCCAAAGTATTTTTCGAGTGTACTGGGTCTTCAGGAACCTGAGATTTTTTAACAATTTCCTCAATCTTCTTTTTTACACAATCAAGATTATCCATTTTTATATAAAACCACTACCCTCCTGATATTTTCTGCATTCATCAAAAGAGCGATTAAAACAAGGATTAAAAGAGGTTGATTTACTAAAGCCCCAAGAAATATGACAAATATTCTAACATCACGCCCCATCCTGAAATAGTGCTTCCCTTGCCCAAGTTTCCTCTTCATTAAACCATCATATTTGTCGGCGGTATAACTATTCATGAAAGTGCCTATGATTGCCAGAAAACCGATGAAGAGGACCGGAAAATTCATATCTGTAAAATAAGCATAATAAGTCAGACCAAAAAGAAGAAAAGCATCAGCATAGCGGTCCAAGACAGCGTCAAACCATCCACCAAATTCTGTAACCTGAAATTTCAACCTTGCTATTTCTCCGTCACAGCCATCAATAATTGATGCTACTTGTGCCAGTATTGCTCCAATAACTAAATTAATATATCCCCCTAAAAAGAACAAAAAAGCGCCCAGCATAGCAAGGATAAAGGAAAAAAACGAAACATGGTTTGGAGTAATATCTGTTCTTAAAAGATGCCTTGTAATCCTGGTTGATATGGGTCTGTTTAAGTACCTTGATACAGGCCCATCAGAGGTCTTTTTTAAAGTAGCTAAAAGCTTGTTTTCCGCTTTTTTAAACGTCTTCTCCTCATCCACATCAATCCAGTAATCATCTTTAATATCAAAGACTTTAGCCTTTCCCTTGACAGCCAGCACCCTTATTCCCCCTGATAGGGAGCTATCGCCATTATCTAAACTTTCTTCGATGGCGCTGAATATTGCAGGCGAACAAAGAAAAATTCCTGTATCATAAGCGTTGTATTTCTTGATATTCTTTCCTATATCTGAAATCATATTGTCTTCGACAAGAACTCTGGTAACGTCATCAACATCAACAAGCTTATTGTTTTCGATGTTATAATCTACAGCCAGCATAACCTCGTCACCGGCTATTCTTTCATTCTTCAGTCTTGCCAGCATCGATTCGTCAAAGATATGATCCCCCATCAACAGAATGAAATTCTCATTCAGTAGCTTTTTTGCCTTGAGGACAGATATGCCGTTTCCCTTTTCCCATTCTTCATTTGTGATATGGGTTATATTTATATCCCTGTTCTGGCTGAATCCGTCCAGAAAACGTTTTACCTTCTCACCGTTGTATCCGGTTACTACATAGAAATCAGTAAGACCTGCCTTCTTTGCGGTTAATATCACTCGTTCGATAAGGGTTAATCCCAGAAGTGGAATAAGGGGTTTTGAATCGCCCTTACTGGACAATCTAGTCCCTTTACCAGCAGCAATGATAAGGCATTTCATAGCCTACAATACTCCAATAAATGATTTAGGATGCTGTCAAGTTTGCAACTCAAAAGAATTGTATACTTATCTCCGGCTCCGGCGTAAAGAAGCATTTTTTTTTGTCGAATCATAGTACCTACGGGGAAAACAACAGCAGGCACATCAATAGGATATTCCTTGTTGCCATATAATTCGTAGGGAGCAGAGGGGATGTATATGGGATTTCGGGATCTGCAAATTACCCGCTGTGGATCCTCTAAATCCAAAATAGCGGCACAGATGGAATATCCCCTTTCAATTTTCTTTGACAATCCATAGGCTTTGCAGATGTTAATATCTATCTCGCCAACAGCATGGTAGATAAGGAGCCAACCTTTATCTGTCTTGATGAGCTGTGACCCAGGGCCAATTTTCTCTTTCTCGTGTGGATAGAGGCCTGATTTCAGAAGTAGATTCTGGCTCCGTTGCTCATATAATCTCTTCCAACACTCTCTGTGTTTAGCAGGATTTAGCAGTTGATTAATACCCGCTTCAAGCAGGCCTATATGTATGTTGGGATGAAATCGTAACAATATAAAGAGGTCCCCGTTCGTTCGCTCAGGAAATGGGACGGCATTGCGCGAGTCAAAGGATTCCACCATACCCTGATAGCGGATGTCCGCAAAATCGTTGGTTGTGTAAATGGCAATTCGATCGGCATTGCCACCCTTAAACGGGGCTTTTATCTTTCCACACCCGACCAGCAGGTACCTATGGCCGTACTTTATAATCCGAATGTCCTCTATCCCATAAGCGAAGTCTTGATGGTCTGTGCCATCAGCACGGATCAGCGCGTTCTGGAATCGGGTAAAGTGGACGCCATCTTCACTCACCAAAGGCCAGATCTCGGAAATGTAGTTTTCGAGGTAGGACCTCTCAATGCCAAGCGCATCGTCAAAGAATCTACCTTTTTTATAATTGCGGTGACACCGTGGCATGAGGACGACCTTGTTCTCAAACAATTCGGCTCCCGCATTAAAGACCGCCCCAATTTTTAACTGGTCTTTTTCATACCATGTAAGACCAATGTCTTGAGGTCTTATGATGGGATTTTCGGGATAAGAGTCCAACTTAAAGATATAATCTCCTGATGCCATTTGAATGACCTTACCATCGCCTAGCTCTTTAATCGTGCTATTCAAAGAAGTTAACATTTTTTAGTTATACCTCTTGATACAGTTGTAAATGCTGAGATGCTATGGTTTGCCATGAGGTATAATTCCTATATTCTTCAGTGCGACTGACAACATACTGCCGAAATTTGGAGTCTTCAAAAAGACGAATGGCTATAGCAGCGATACCAGAGGAGTTGTATGGAAGCACAAGTAACTCATCGCATATATTTTTCAGTTCTTCAAACTTTGGTGTCCTTGAGGCAATGATAGGCTTTTTCGCACCTATGGCCAGATGAAATGAGCCAGAGGCAGATCGGTCTTCCTCATAGTACGGGAAAAGGACGATGTCCGCAGAGCTAAGCAGATAGGGAACATCTTCGTTTGGGAAGAATTTATTTGGATAAATGACGTTCTTTTGAAGCCCTAGTTCCTCTATCTTTCTACCTATATATTCTGCGTACTCTATATCACTCTTTGAAGCGGTTGGTGCAAGACCACCAGCCACAAATAAATACACGTCTTCAAATTTTTCCAGTATCTCAACAAGGGTATCAAGGACGATGTGTAGACACTTGTGCCTCTTGATAAATCCGATCATGAGGAGTATCTTTGCATCTACGGGCAGCCCAAGCCTTTTGCGCGAAACTTCTTTGTCTTCATCGTTGAGTTCTGTTCCATGAGGGATAATATGGATCTTTTTTGATGGTACTCCCAGCCGAGTGAGTATTGCTTCCTGGGTTGGGAGATGCACGATGACCGCATCTGCAAGTGTAGCAATTCTTGCGGCAAAATCCTCATCTACACTCCCTCTTTCAGAGCATTGAGCGGGTCTTACACAGTGGATGGTTATTATCTTTTTAGCTTTTTCATCCAATCCCTGGAGCAGAGTGGGTAATCTGTCATCAAAGTTGTAAATACTATATTCGTGTTGAATATGAATGACATCGAAACCCTTTGTGTGTGAAATGATAGGGTCTACATAATTCTCGTTTCTATCCCAACAGGGGATCACCTCAAGTTTATCATCCTTTATTGGAGATGCTCCCTGCTCGGCAACGATCTTAACTTCTGATGCAGGGTCTGCTTTTCTTATAGCCTGAATGAGATAATCAGTATAGGTTGCTATCCCACATTGTGTGGGAAGATGAGTAGATACATATGCGATTTTCATTGGTCAAATCCTTCGCTTTCCGTTAATCGTCTCGTCTTCCTTTGATGAAATCCTCAGTTAAATGATATGCCTCATCATCGGTAAACTGCTTTGGGGGGTGTTTCATAAAATAGGCTGAAGGAGAATACAGTATACCCCCTTTACCTCTTTCAAGTGCCAGTTTGCAGCATCTTATAGCATCTATTACCACTCCTGCAGAGTTGGGAGAATCTTCAACCGAAAGCCGCAATTCGAGGTTCATGGGAACGCCGCCGAAAAGTTTGCCCTCCATCCGGATGAAACAGACTTTGTTGTCCTTCTGCCATGCAACCCAATCGCTGGGTCCGATATGGATATTTTCAGCATCAAGCTTTTCATTAAGTACCGCCTGTACCGCCTCGGTTTTTGAAGTCTTTTTTGAGGCGAGTCTGCTTCTGTCGAGCATGTTAAGGAAATCGGTATTGCCCCCAGTATTCAACTGGTACGTTCTTTCTAACTTTACCCCTCTTTTCTTAAACAAATCAGCTAAGGTTCTGTGAGTGATGGTAGCACCAAGCTGGGCTTTTATATCATCACCTATTATCGGTATGCCTTTTTCTTTAAATCTATCCGCCCACTCAGGATCGCTTGCTATAAAAATAGGCATATTGTTTATAAATGCTACACCGGCATCAAGAGCGCACTCAGCATAGAACCTTGTGCCTTCTCCAGAACCCACCGGAGGATAATTTAAAAGTATATCAGCCCCTGATTCCTTTAATACATTGATTACGTCTTCTTTAGATGCTTCCTTTTCATCACTTAAAACGAATGTATATTTATCGTCATAATCTTTCATATGATTCGAAAAGCCATCCAGTATCTTGCCCATCCTCACTTTCACATTTGCTTTAGGTACATTGTCGCAAAATACTGTCGTGCAGTTTGGAAGTTCAAAGATCGCCTCAGACACATCCTTTCCAACTTTTCTTTTGTCAATGTCAAAGGCAGCTACCACTTCAATACCATAAGGCTTGTAACCACCAATGTCCCAGTGCATCAAGCCGATAGCCTCTTTGCTATCTTTATTTCTATAATACTCAATACCTTGAAGTAAGGAACTTGCGCAGTTACCAATTCCTACAATCCCTATTTTGATTTTTTCCATAAGCAATCATCTCCTGTTTATTCTAA
>QBUL01000109.1 GCA_013180605.1 Candidatus Methanophagaceae archaeon GoMg1
TATGAAAAACATATGTTATATTTCTTGCGACATTACAAGCTTGACATGACACTAGCATTATATACAATATAATCCTCGTCATAAGGGATTTTATAAGTTGTAGTATTAACCTCATAAACAACTCTACCACGAACCTCTCCCTTAGCAATGTTTATTAATTCGCTGCCACTTGCATATCCACTCCATGGATAAACTGTTACATTTACGGATATGATGTTATTATCCTCATCCAGCTCAGTTATCTTATTCGTGGAATCTGCTATTACTGAAACATTGTACTGTTCTATATTTTCAGAAGTAGGGAAAATAGACTTGTTAGCGAATGTTATTGTTACCTCTTTCCCGCCATATAGCCTATTTACATTTGCAGGCAGGGTTTGAGTAGATGCAATAGTCCCATCCGGACGTCTAACCTCAAGCGTAACGTCGAAAGCACTTGCTGGCAATGTTACACCATCTTTGAGCGTATTGTCATTCCTGACAATAGCATCAATGACGAACTCGCCAACATCCATGCTCAGGTGTCTTATATCTGGCGAGACAAATTCTGTTTCTGGAATGAGGTCAACGTAAACCAGCACTGTTTTGTCGTTATTGCCTTCATTGCCCTCTAATATCACATCAAGTGGGTCAATCCACACTGTTAAATTGTAAGGTGCTTTGTACTCATCCCATTCCTCGGGAATTGGCTTATCCACTGGTCTGTTGGCTTCAAGATCGCCTATGTTTTCATCCACCCCATACTCATGTCTATCTATCTTAAAATGCGCATTGTTCCAGATTAATGCAATAGAATCACTACTTATCCAGGGACTCCAGAAGCCATCCTTATCGTCCTCCTCATACCTTTCGTTGCCAATCTGAAGGTAACTATCTTCTTCACCCTCATCCACGTACAAATATTCAACATGCACCCGCATTACATCTGCATCCTTACATGAGATTGAGCCAACACCGGATCCCCATCTCTCCATTGGATACTTCACATCACGCATGAACCGCACTGTAACATTTTCCGCAGTCCCAAACCCTATATTTTCAACCTTTGCGATTATTTCTCCACCCTCACATTCAATTTCAGACACGGTAAGGTCTGGTACGTGTATATCGAGAATTCTAATCATTTCATTATTCGATTCATTTGTCTCATAGAGAACATCGCCCATGTCCACGCTTGCATGTATGGTGTAATTCAAGGAACGATTTCCGGCACGAATATTCCTCAAAATCCCGGTAACATTGGCTGTTTCGTTTGTGCCAAGGGTTAGAGCGGTGCGGTTGAGTATGATTTTATATTCATGATTGTCAATGCTGAAGCCCCATACTGGACTGGAGCCCTTTGGCGTCTCTAATTTGATCTTATTTCCTTTTGCCCAGACCCATATATCTTCTTCATCAAAATTGTTGAAATATTCTATCCTATTTCCGTTCTCATCATCTACATACAAACTCCGCCACTCAGTATCTGGAGGTGTTGTTGTGTTTATTCTCGTGAAATGAACGCCCATCCAATCCGCTTCTGGATATGTGCTATTTATCACCCATTCTGGGCTACTTGTCCACCTACATTCCGTCTTCTCACAACGCCAGCATGGGAAATCAGCATCGTGCAGCGAATCGTAAGGATGATATTCGGTCTTAACAGCCCAGAGGTCAACCGAGAAATTGGCAGTCTTGTTTCCCTTATTAGCGATGAGCGCATTTATTGTTACATCACTTCCCATTGCTGGTCCTTCGGGTTCAAATGTGATATTTATAACTGCTGGGTCCCTATTGGCTTTCACTTGTAATGTTTTATTCATCACATTGTTCGATTCGTTGATTTCACCTATCTTGCCCTCGGGGTCGGCAATAGCTCGCATGGTGTGATTGCCTGCGCTTACATTCCACTCTAATAGGATACTCTTCGTTTCACTCGCATTGAGCAGTACAGCAGTGTAATTTGGTTTCTTATACTGGTATTTATCAATGGAGAAGGTAATACGTCCACCAACGGGTTCATCATAAGGTCCCTTCTCCTTACAAACATAAACTATGTCTCCCTTTATCCAATCGGAACTAATATTTGAGCCTTCAAAATTATGTTTGCTCCAGCATGTGTTTCCTTCCTTATCTTTAATCTCAACAAATCCATTACCTGGAAGGCTCAGTTCAGCGAAGTGCACCCGTATAGCATCTGCACCTGGATACGTGATGACCTGGGCATATCCATGGTCGGTTAATTCGTGGCGTGGGGAAACATTGACCCATTCATGCTCATTGATAATTTCAACCTCAACAATTCCTTTTCTGGATTTGTTATAAGGGTCGCTTTCATTTATACCCATTCCAATGGTAGCATTAATCATCACGGTATCACCGTCCCATACCGTATCATTGGCACTTATCTCTGCTCCATTGTGGAACAATTGCATATCAGCAGTGAAATCTCTGGATGGGTGTACATGTATTGTCTTGCTTGCAATGTTGTTGCCCTCGTCGTGCTCTGTAACGTTGTTTTCCAGGTCCACGAACACTCTTATCTGATGATTGCCATTGCTTACGCTTTGTATCATGGAAACATTCGTCAATTCATTAGGTTCGAGTGATAGATTCCAGATTTTTGTTATATTGCCTGCATAAAAGTATATGTTAAACCCTACTCCATAAACATCGTTATAATGTATTTTTACTGTGTCGCCAAGTACGGGAATCCAGTAAGCCTTGTTGTCAGGTCTTGCCGTTTCGTTATTATTTCCATCGTATATGATGAGATTGTCCTTAATGCTCTTTAGCTGCTCATCGATGTATACAAATATGCACTCCGCACCAGCATAGCTTCTATTTTCCCATTGCCAACACTCTTCAGGTAGTTTTTTGCCGCAATAGCCCATACTGTCACGCTCTCTTGAAAAACTCTCAAGACTTCCATACTCAAAGAAAATATGAGTGGTAAAGTTCTCAGCTGGCAATATCCCTTGATTTGCAATTGTGGCATTAATCATCACGGTATCAGTATCGTATATCGCATTGCTGGCGGCATTGGTTATGCCGACGCTACTTGCGTTTTCTGGATGTATGACCATGAACGTTATATTTTCACTTTTTACCACTAGATCAGTTTCAGATAGCAAAGTCGGATTCAGGTTTGCGCTTGCAGCGTTTATACTTACAACCACGAGTAACATCAACCCAAGCAGTAAATAACTCTTTACATTTTTCCCACTTCCACCTTTTCCTTTATCCACGCTACCGCATCCCATATTTTTAAACTTCACCCCTGACCCTGCGTGGATTCGTTCACCAGTATATATACTTCCTTCTCACCTTGTCTAACAACATAAAGTGTTCCTGATTTCTCTATATCACCGGAAACGGTAACCAACTCCTCTGTCGGTGTCATCTCCAGCACCTTGCCACGCTCGATTATTTCTTTCATTTGTTCCGGATTTACGAGTGCCTCTGCCATTCCCATGTACGTCAGTACCATCACCATCAACCCAAGCGCGAATATCATTGCCACGTCGAACAGATTCGCAACACCGGTTAAAGGGTCTTCTTCCTCATGCAGTCTCCTTCCTCTGCCTCTTCTATTCCCTCTACTTCCTCGCTTCAAGTATCTCATTTTTATTATCACCCCCCTTTCCCCTTTTTTCTTAAAACTTCTCTCAACTTTCCCCATTTCCTCTCCTTTACCTTATTCAGGTATTGACGGATTTGCTGTCCCCTCCCTTCCTCCCTTTTCAAACCCACTTCCTCCTCCATCCCCAACTCCAAACCTTCCTCAACTTCACTCTCACCAAACAAAATCTCCGACAGATACTCCATATCACTCATATCCTGCTCATACCACCTGCTTCTGACCATTGAAAGCGTATGCCCAATCAGTCCAGCCGCTAATCCAAGAACCGTTGACCCGAATGCGATAATTAAGTTATCGGCTAAGGTCTTAACGTCACCGTCGGCAAGCGCAAGCAGCGCAGGTCCCATCGGTATCAGCGTGCCCATCAGACCGAGCATAGGACCCGCACGGGTCACAAGCCGCGACTTCTCCAGCCTTTTCGTCATCTCGGTCTCTAAATCCTGCAATAACTTCTCAACCTTGACTTCCATGAGCTTCTTGCTGCTGAATACTCCTCTGAATTTTGATAACCTATCAAGAAAATCGTGCACGAATTTATTTGAACACGATTTGCCAAGGGTATCAAATGCAGTGTCTAATTCGTTCGCTTTCAGTAACGCTCTCGCTTTGAACGCACTTCGCTCAAGTACCGCAAAATCACGTTTCCTCGCATGCCACTCATACAGGAAACCACCAAGGGCTATTAAACTCCAAACAATTAAAATGAACAGTATAATTATAACGGGATACAATAAATTTGTTGAAATAATGTATATCCCTGACTGTGCTGCTGATTTAAATATTTCCAGTGCCGTGCCTATATCCATCTTATATTATAATTCTTTGTTTTATAAACTTATAAATTTAAAACATTAGGTTAGAATATATAGAATATGAACAAAAAGCATAAGATAATATTGGTAGTATTGGCTATCCTAATATTCGTGATTTCGACGAGTTCCGTCGCAGCTATTAAGGCTACCGATACACGTGTCACACGCACATTGTCCACAACAAATCCAAACACAGGGGCAATACTTGAGGTCACACTGAACATAACAGGGCTTCAAATCGGCGGCATCGTGGAAACGATTCCTGAAGGATTCAAATATGTCGGCACAAATTATTCGCCTAACCGAACGAGCGTATCTGATAATAAGGTTGCATTTGTGATAATAAACACAACAAGAATAAGTTATGGAGTAAAAGCGCTGTATGGAAGAGGAAATTTCAGCGGCATATGGGAGGATTACCTGAAAGCAGATAGCGGGAAAGTTGAAGGGATGGCTTATGCATCAATTCGTGGAGAAGTGACAACAATGCCTTCTGTTGAGAGCATAACGACACCACCAGCAACACTTACGCCTACGAGTGCTCCTGTGTCTCCACCAAAATCCAAAATACCGGGATTTGAAGTTTTGTTTGCAACCGCAGTATTATTCGCCATCTATTTCATTTTCAAAAGCAGAAGAGAAAGGAGATAAAAATGAAGAAGAAAAAGGCTTTATCTTGCCTATTTTTGATTTTTATTATCGCATTGTCTTTGTTGCAAGTGACAACGCAAGCTGCACAAGCATTAGGAGAAGGCGGGGGTATAGTAGTCCCAGGTGATCTTGACGGGGATAAAATCGTATCAGAATCTGAGCTTGCAGATAATATCTTGTCATATCTCAATGCAACATATCTAGGAGAATCAGTCGAGTATCTTGAATTAGATAAGTTAAGAGAAGCTGTACATATCCATCGGTGCCATCCAAGGACGGTTGTGGATTCTGTTGGAAGAAATATTACGATCTATAAGCCAATGGAGAGAATAGTTGTATTTAACAGTGAGACAATTGAAACAATGCGTTCACTTAAGACGGCAGATAAAATAGTCGGTGTGGGTAAATATACGATTGATGATAAAATATTGTTCCAGGAATTCAGTAATTCTACGAATGTCGGTTCTGTATGGTCACCAAACTACGAGGAAGTATTGAACTGCAACCCTGATGCTGTCTTTCTATATGCAACCTGCTCCCCAAGTTACTGCGAAGCGATTCAGAACAAGCTAAATGAATTAGATTCATGTATTGCAGTGATTCGCTTTGACTGCTTCAAGCCAGAGAGTTATGTGAAAGAGGTGAGAGAATTAGGGTGCATACTTGAGAGGGAAAAAGAAGCAGAGGACTTCATTGATTTCTATGAGGGATGGATGAATTTAATTGAGGAAAAGGTGAGAGATATTCCTGAGGATGAGAGACCAAAAATATACTTTGAGGCTTGGAGACCTTACCATACTGGCGGGCAAGGTTCTGGATGGCACCAAAAGGTCGAGATGGGGGGCGGCACTAATATCTTCAGTGAGCTTTCTGGTTATCCCGATGTAGATCCTGAGGGGGTAATAAAGCGAAATCCCGATGTTATAATCAGAGATGCAAAGAGTGAAGGTGGCTTTGATACTGATGATGTAAACGAGTTGAGCGATATAAGAGACGAAATCATGGGTCGCCCGGGATTGGCTGAAATTACCGCAGTGAAAGACGAAAGAGTTTATATAATCTCCAATGATATCCTCGGCGGAGTAAGACACTTCGTTGGCATAGGATACATGGCTAAATGGTTCTATCCTGAGCTTTTCGAAGACTCTGACCCAAAAGGGATTCATCAAGTCTATCTAACAAGGTTTCAGCATTTAGACTACAATGTCTATGAGCACGGCGTATTCGTGCATCCTCCTTTGGAAAGTTATCCGAGGACGATCATGGATTCAGCTAATAGAATTGTGACGATAGACAAGCCAATAACGAGGATAATTGCACTTAATCGGAATACCATTGAGATGATGCGTTCCCTTAACCTGGAAAAGAATAGAATAGTCGGTATATCAAAGGATGTGTCAGGGAGGGAAAAATTCTTCCCTGAGTTAAAAGATTGTCCGAACGTAGGCTCTGCATGGTCTCCAGACATCGAAAAAATATTAGAACTGGAACCAGATGCAGTATTTCTATATGCAACACACTTTGAGACTTCCAGCGATGAAGTACAAAAAAAGCTTGAAGGTGCCAACATCACGGTAATTCGTTTTGACTGCTTTAAGCCAGAAAATTATATCGAGGAAGTAAAAAAACTGGGATATATCCTTGAAAAGGAGGAACAAGCAGCTAAGTTCATCGAATTCTACGAGGGATGCTTGAATAGTATCGAAGAGAGAGTTGATGGAATTCCTGACGATGCGAGACCGAGAGTTTACTTTGAGGGATTTGAGAGACCTTACGCAACTGGTGGAAAAGGCACCATATTACATCAAATTGTCGAGATGGCAGGTGGCGATAATATCTTTAGCGAACTTTCGGGATATAAAGATGTAGATCCGGAAGAAGTGATATACTGCAATCCGGAAATTATAGTTAAGCAGGCATATACAAGAGGCAAATACGGCTATAATGTGAACGACACAATGGGGTTAAGAGATATAGAGAATGAAATAATGGACCGCCAAGGGTTAGAGAAAGTGTCAGCGGTGGAGAATAAAAAAGTTTACGTAATTATTAAAGAGATCACAGGCGGAAAACATTTCTTAGCTATGGCATATGAAGCAAAATGGTTCTATCCTGATCTCTTCAAGGACTTGGATCCAGACACAATACACCAGCGATATTTAACAGAATTCCAGGGATTGGATTTTGATTTAGATAAGCACGGTGTGTTTGTGTATCCGAGCGATAAAATTATAGAGTGATATTACAAAAAAGGAGGATAAATAGAATGGTAAAAAAAGAATATCTGTTTCCAATCTTGCTGTTAGCGGCGTTAGCAGTACTTTGTGCACCAGCATCAGCAGCAGTATTGGAAGAGCTGCACACAATTAAGAATGGCACGGTTGAAGGAGGCGTGTACATTGGAGGAGGACATGGTGTGGATTATAGTACCCCATATATCCAGAATTTCAGCGTGCCTACCGGGGATATAGTATGGGCACGGCTATATGTAGCCGTGTGGGGAGGGGAGACTAATAATGGCTGGATGAATATCACATATTGGAATGGAACCGGGGTAACGCAAAACAATCAGTATCTCGAGTACACTTATGATGGCGGTGCCAATGATGAAACAGAGGGTTACTATCTCTGTTCCGCCTGGAGTAACTATTGGAAATACTGGAATGTGACTGACATAATCAAGAGTGGCGCTAATAGTGCAAGTGTAACTACCAGTGGTTTCGATGGAAATATGCAGGGCATAGCTCTCATCGTTGTGTATGATGACGGCGGTGAGAATGTAACCTACTGGATTAATGAAGGGTATGTTCATATAGCAGACCCCGTTATCTATCCAGATGGTGTTCCAACTAACACAACATGGTTCAATGGCACGATAGATACTACTATGAACGCTACTCTCTGGACTATATATCTGACTGGTAACGGAGGAGAAGGAGACGGGGATTATCTGTATTTTAATGATAATAAGTTTCCTACCAATGACGCAGCAGATGGCGGCGGTAGCACTGCAGACAGCACCTGGCCCAGTGATATGTTTTTTGACATAGATAGATGGTCTGTGGACAAGACAGGGCTAAACCCATCAAGCAATAATGTAACATTTCAGGGCGCATTACCAGGTGGTGAAATTTCTTTTCGACCCGTTGGTGCAGTCTTGATCAGTAAAGAGCCAAAGCCGGATCTCAATGTTAGTGAGATTAACACGCTTGTTGAAAGAGATGAGCAGGCTCCAATTGCATTGGTGGCAAATCACACCTACACTATTAATGCAACGATAAAAAACAAAGGAGGAGCCGGTGCAACTGGATTTAATGTCACACTGCGTGAGAATGGAACGCAGAGAAATGATACGTATCTTTCAGGCTTGGGTATTACTCCGGAAACTCAGGAAACAGTTGTGCAGTTCAACTGGACGGGTTTGAGTGGGGTCTATGAACTAAACGTGACTACCGATGCGTATGGCGCTGTAAATGAGTCAGATGAGAGCAACAATGTCGGCACAAAGATAGTTACTATGCGGCAGGATAACATTACACCCTCTGATATAGGGTTGTCCTCTTCTGACATAGAGTTTTTGCCAACTCATGGGAGCAACAACATAACGATTCGAGCGAGAATAACCAACTGGAACACAACCGATGCAAACAATTTTAATGTGAGCTTGGTGGTTAGAGATAATACAAATGCAATGGTGTATAGCACGAACACATCAACATCATTGTATGCAATGCACTATAGATACATATCGTTTGAATACAATGCGTCGCTTGCCGGGTCGCCTTACAATATAACTATCACAGCGGTGGGCGTGACAGGTGAGACCGATACCAGTAACAACAGCGCTTCAAAGAGCCTGACAGTAATATCATACAGGATTCTGGATTCCCACCACTATGGAAATATCTCTGCGTATAATGGAACTTTTTCGAACTATACGACTGTGAACATGTTCGATATTACGAAATTAGCACCGGAGAATACCACACCGGTTGATCTCGTAAACAGCGTGGCAACTATTACTCTGGAACCTGACAGCAAGCTCGATTCAATTGATGTACTGGAGAACGGTAAAGAAGGAGGTATAATCTTTTGGTGGTATCCATTTGTGAATGGCATTCCCGTATCATGGGGTAACTGGACGGTGTATCCACTGCATGATGGAGAAGTTGTGCACTGGGCTTTTTTTGCATTTATAAACCGTGAATTCAAGCCCCGCCCGGTGATGGACTATCCTGAACCATTCTTGCATGGATACAATGGCACAGTCTGGAACACAACCATCGTATATCCAGATGAACTCTGCTATCCGGATAAAGCTAATACTATTAGGGATAAAATGAATGCCTCTGGTGTGCCGAACGAGCATGTAAGTGTGAAATCGGTTGAAAATGTCACTGAAGCCGAAAAGAGATACAACAATTTGATACTTCTCGGAACGCCATCGAATAACCCGCTCATAGCAGACGTTAATTCCCAGCGTTTAAATGTTGGCTTGCCGGTTTATTTCAGTGAAAACCAGATGATTGATGACTCAGATGACACTCCCTACGAGGTTGGTGGTGTGGTTGAGGCATGCGACAACCCATACGACAGCGCTAACGATTGGGACACCGGACCCAGTGTCTGGCTTGCCGCAGCAATTGAGGACTACTGGGCATACAAGGCTGCTGATTTGCTTGCAAGCGATACCAGAGAGCTCAACAGATTCTGGGTAATTAGAAAGCCACATTTGATTCCAACATGGGATGGCACAAATGTTACGCTGGACTGGGGCAACTGGACTGATGGTAGCACCTACGACATTTACATCACGAACAACCTGACAGCAGGATTCCCGGCGACACCAAATGCGACAACAATCGAGAAGTCATGGACTGACATAAATGCTGGAGACAATAACCAACGATACTACAAAGCGACATGTAATACTACTGGAGTGCAGATCGAAGGAGATGTATCCAAGATTACGTATGAGCTTAAGAAAGGTGCTATTACAGGTACTAATTGGATTAGTTTGCCCAACACAAACTTACCAATAACGAATGCAGACGGACTAATAAAAGATATACAAAATTGCACCAAGGTAGCGTGGTGGAATTCAACGAGTCAAAAAGCGGAAAGTTATTCAGAAGTGCCGTTCCCACCTTTTTATGTAGGTACGAATTTCGAGGTAAAACCATCCAGTGGATATGAGGTTGCAGTTACGGCTGATACCTCATGGACGATTGTTGG
>QBUL01000108.1 GCA_013180605.1 Candidatus Methanophagaceae archaeon GoMg1
TTTTAATTTTTTTTTTTTTTTTGCGGCTTTAACCTCTGCTTCGCCAATAAGTTTGAATATTGCTACTGCATCCTGGAGTTCTGTGGCAATACCTACCAGCTCCTGACCTGAAGTTGTGAGCTGTTCCATAGCGGAGGTTAGTTTGACAATGTCATAATACTTTGCAGTAGCCATATGAGTTATAAAGTTTATTAAATGTGACACTGTCAAAATAATTATAAATTCGGATGAAGTAAACACTTTTTGTATTTATTCCAACTTCCTCTTTTCTCGGAACGAAAAAATGGTCTATTAATACGTAGGGATATAATAAATTATCAAATCGCAATATCCACGTAAGCAAGCTTTCCGGATAATACCCGTATCGTTCCATTTCCCTCTATCACTGTTGTGGTTGCTTCCCCATTTTCATCAGTTGTATTTGACCACGGATTCAACGTTAGATTTCCATATTTATCATATAATACGAGGAAGTTGACAGCAATGCCTTTAACAGGCTTTCCTTCAATATCTTTTATCTTTGATTTGATTTGATTTCCACTTTTTTCTGCATTCAAGTTCGTTGCCGGGTTGAAATTCGGATTTGCGGGAATAGTGATGTTTTTCGATGTTCCTTCCATTTCGGTATCATCCTTAACCGTTAACCGGACCTTAAAAGACCCGCTTGAGTTGGATATCACTCGTACTATCTTCCCTGAGTACTCGAATCTGGCGATATTATTTGTATCGCTCCAGTTACCCGGTGGTACGGTGTTAGAAGCATCCCATAATGTCCAATTCCATGAAATAACCGAGCCATCATCGAATGAATCCGACCCAGCCAGCACCAGAACAGCCCTATCTGCAACACCCAAATCCTCTATCTCTACCCCCGTGTGTATAATCGGTGTTGGCGGTTTAAATGTTCGTTCAAAGCTGTTTATGAGTGATGTGATCACCCCAATCCTTATTGGCTCTTCCCCGCTTATGTTGAGAGGTGTCGTAAAATTGGATGTGAAGTTTAAATGCACTTCTTTACTCCTTGTGGCGGGAATCAGGAGCCTGTTTGAGAGATTAAATCTTTCTCCATCTGCCGTGTAGTTCGCCGCATACCTGTCATTTACACTTATCGCCGTGACGTATGAATCCTCAACGTTCAGATTCAATATCGTGATGTTCATCGAACTCCAATATGTGGATGTGGAACTTTTCTCCAAATCAATATACAATATCTTCAACTCCTCATTCTCCACATCTGCTATGTGACTTCTCCTCTCCATCTCTTCTTTTTGCATCTCGGACATCATGAGTGCGAGACCTGACGCTGCGGTCACGACGATCAAGATGAGCATCAGTGTTCCAAAGATAACAGAAACTCCTCGATTGTCGTTCCTTAGAGATACTTTTACCATGATTTTATCATTTGACGGGGTATTTATATTGTTTTTCCTATTATTCTATATAGTAGCCCAAATCTATATAGCAAAGATACTTGGCGTTATATTATCTAATAAAAAGAAAAACAATGGTCTCGAAGATAGGGTTAAAGGAGATTCCGGAAAAGAGTGTATTATTGATTGAAGAGAATTTAGGATGCATAAAACATATATTTGTTCAGAAGATAGGATTCGAAGCGGTTGACGCGGGAAAGCGTGTGGTTTATATCACCCCGAAGTTGAAAGAGGATATAAACAAGGAGATATCCCTATATGGGTTGAAATGTTCGGAGAATCTGGAGATTGTTGGAAATTTTAGAGACCGGGCTTCGATACGGGATATATGCAGTGGTGATGTCTGCATCGTAGACCCTTTCACTTCTCTATTCGTAGACAGTGACATAAACGACCTGATAAATACGCTGAATTCATTTATGGCCTCGAGCAGAAAGGATGATAGAATCTTTTTATTAACCTCAGATATGGGTGTCATTCCAGGTAGAGCAGAAAGGATTATGCGGTCGCTGGTGGACGGTGTAATCCAGTTTTTGGTTGCGTATTCCGGGGATAAAATAAACAGGTTTATCAATATTCCGAAACTGAACGGAACCTTACCTCTTGACAGGATGATACCATTTACCGTAACCAAAGAAGGAATATCCCTGGATACAAGGGAAAGAGTTGGCTAATAATCATTTTCTTCTGATATATCTCATCTATCTGTGTTCGATTATCAATATCAATATACCTGTATATCTCCTTCAGATCATCCAGCCCATCATCGTCGGTGTCCTTCTCCAGTGGGTCGGAAACGAAACCAAATAAGCCTGTGTATTCTGCATAATTGGAAATGCCGTCACCGTCCGTATCCTTATCCCAGGGGTCCCACCTCTTTTTGTATTCTTCAAGGTTTGTAAGATTGTCGTAATTGTAATCGAGGTTTGCACCGCTGGGGTCATAGGGGTTGAGTTCGTGGTCAACTTCCCAGCGGTCCGGTATTCCATCGCCATCGGTATCAAGCGGATGCTGCGCATATACCACTTCGCATGCCACAAAGAGAAAGAGCAACATCGTTATTATGAGCAAATTTCGCATATTCATCCCAC
Organism: Candidatus Methanophagaceae archaeon GoMg1; assembly: GCA_013180605.1. Lineage (GTDB taxonomy): Archaea > Halobacteriota > Syntropharchaeia > Alkanophagales > Methanospirareceae > QEXZ01. The sequence continues at coordinate 2,522 of QBUL01000108.1, forward strand.
CTCCGATTTTGCGATGGCAGTAGCCTTCTTCGTTATGCACCCTACTTTTGCCTCTATTACATAGATGCCCGCTTCTTCGCCGAGAGTCGCCTTTACCGATGCCAATCCGCCTTTATCGGTCTTCAAAAAAGATGGTTTCACCATCCCACCGGGCGTTATGCTGAACTCAACATATACGCCAGATTTTGGATTGCCTTCCAAATCGTATATCTTGAATACGATTGGTCCTTCCAATGGAAGCCCAACAAACCCCTCTTGACCGTCGCCCGATATGATTTCAATTGTCACCTCTTCTACTATCAGTGGCGTTGGAAGGACAAAGAAGACACAGGCGAGGTAACACGCAACCATTAAGATTGCCGCGTGCTTGAACCCGTGTTTTGATGAACCTTCCGTAATCTTACCAATGATGATGCCGCCAAGGAACGCATTTATCATGATCAAATGGAAGAAGCCCTGCTCAAAGTTTATATCCGCTATCTCTGCTCTTCCAAAGAGCATCTCCGCTCCTATTCCTTTTAGATAAGGAAGAAGTGATGTAGATAAGATGTACGCGAGCAAAACAATGATTGCCTGCGCAAAATAGAATATAATGGTATATGGTTTTAAATTCCCCTCCTTCTCTCGTTCTATCCCGATTATACTTCTCATATCCTCAGAAGCTTTGAGTATGAGGTCAGAGACTGCGCCGCCCGTGTAAGAAGCCTGAATCACCAGGTGTGTGTATCTTGAAATTAATTCACTCTCCAAAGAATCTGCCATCGCCTTCATCGCTTCTTCGAATGATTTCCCAAGCGTCATCGCAGTTGCTGCAAGCCTTACATGTGGGGTTAATCCACCGAGGTCAGATTTTGAAAGTTCTATCACAGCTTTTACGGGGTCTAATCCGCCTCTCATTAACTCTGAGAGTTTGAACAGAAATTCCGTGAAGAGTTCCTCCTTTTTTCTCCTCCTTCTCTTCTGCAAGCTCGTATCCAGTGAATAAGGTATGATTGCTATCAGCGTTGCAAATACGATTATATGGTCCAGACCAGTTTTCTTTTCCTCTTTCGGTAGCTCTTCCACTCCCTCTTCTCCCCCTATCTCTCTTACAATTTCTTCATACTTCTCCAGCCTATCATCTTCAGCAGTGCTCTTCTGCTCTACCATGCCATAGCCAAGGAGTATGGAAGTGAAAACGAGCAAGACAGCTATCAATACGGGAAGCAGGACTGTAAAATACTCCCTTTTTACATTATACTTTATCCGTATCCTTTCGATATATTGCTTCATTTCACCTCAAGAGCTTTTCGAATACTTTACTTCGAGCAATAGGAGGAATATAACGTTTATAAGTGGTGTGATGAGGTAGACGAAGATGAAAAATAACTCTTTTGGCTTGAGGAGTCCAAGCTCTATGCCGAGCGCACCGCATAAGACGATTGCAAGCACAGAGAGCACGACACTCATCACTATGCCACCAAGATAACCCTCGCCATATACAGCTAATGAATCAACGAACTCCTTATGTGTCTGCCTCCTTATGTTCATCAAGTCCTTTGACTTCGTCTCGAGGTATCCCTTCAGTCCACCGCCCGCATGGATGATGTTAGTCAGGTCAATGCATATACTCCTGAATATCTCGGATGGCGTGTTGTTTATTAGGTCGTTCATCGCGGTTACTGCATCCTCTCCGAGGACATCCACGCGGTATAAAACCTTCCTGAACTCCTTTGATATATGTCCATAATCCTCAAGTGCGAGCCTCCTTATTACATCCAGTGGCGTTGAGCCCGCACTGGCAAGTATGGACATATGAGCAAGAGCGTATGGAAGCTTCCTTTCTATATCCATTTTCTTATTCGAAATCTTGTTATGTAAGGCGAAAGGAAATGCGATTCCTATGGTAAGAAAAGCGACCACGGTTAATACCAAGATAAATAAGAAGGGGCTTTTGGAATTGGCGAATACGATGGATGATATGATTAACATCGAAAAAGCAGATAATAGCGTGGTGAACAGCCAGAGCGAGATGAACATCCCGGGTGTCATCTCCACATCCGCCTGATAGAGCATCTTCGCTATATTATCTCTCGGCTTCCTATCCAGATGTTTTCCGAATTGATAGCAAGCTTTCTTATACCCTTCAATGTAGTTGTATCTCATTTTCTCCTACCCGTTCCTCCAACGCTTCTTTATCTCTCGAGTATGCTCTTATAATTTCTGCGACCGCCTTGTAGTCGCTAATTCTATTTTCTTGCATCCAATCGAGAAGATTCGCCCTGTCTTTTAATTCTTTTGTGAGATATTCCTCACTCACGCCGAATTCATCCCGGAGCTTATCAAAGAGGAAGCTCCTTCCGGTATATCGAAATGTATCTGAACCCGCATCCCATCGAAAGACCTGATTTGTGATTAAATCACCCTTTTCAAAGTCGAGTTCCAGTATCTCCACGATGTTCACCACCCTTCTCACATCATGCTCACCCTTCTTTATGAGTGCGTTAAAGATGACAGCATCAACATTCGAGAACAGGCTTCGAGGCACGTTCATCGGATTTGATTCTATTCTTGCGAGAAGTTCTCTCATCGAACCAGCATGTATTGTTCCCATGCAGGAGTGCCCGACAGCTATCGCCTGGAACATCGTGAATGCTTCCTCACCTCGAACCTCACCCGCGATGATATAATCCGGACGCTGTCTGAGTGCAGCTACAAGGAGGTCATACAGTGATATGTCCCCTTGGGTTCTATGTGAGATGCCACTCACACCTGAAAGAGAACTTATACCTGATTCCATACCGAATCCTACCCTCGTTACCGATTGGATCCAGTTTTGATGCATCAGATTCAACTCAGCGGTATCCTCGATGGACACAATTTTGTATTCAGGACGTATAAAGCTGCAGAGCACATTAAGAACGGTGGTCTTGCCAGTAGCGGTTCCTCCGGATGCGAGAATTGACCGCTTATATTCCAGAAGGAGCCATAGATATGCAAGCTGTGTCGAATCTATTGTTCCATATTCAATGAGTTCGATTGGAGAGATAGGATTTGCTCTGAACTTTCTTATTGAGAAGGTTGAGCCTTTCTTTGTCACCTCAGTACCCAATGTCAGGTTCGCTCTGCTTCCATCTGGGAGCGATACGTCCCTTATCGGCTGAAGTATTGATATATGTCTACCAGCGAGTTGTGCGAGCCTGAGCACAAAGTTGTTCAGTTCAACCTCCTCATACATCACATCTGTTCTTATCGAGCCGTATATCCGATGATAGACATAAAGATACGAATCTGGACCATTGCAACTGATGTCTTCGATATGCCGGTCTTTCATCAGGATGTCTATCTTATCATATCCGATGTACCGCTTCTTGAGGTGATAGAACATACGTTCTTTCTGTGGTTCTGTCAACTTCAACCCATAGACGTTGATAATCGCAAAGAAACGTTCTCTTAAATATTCTTCTCTGTCTTCACCTGCTATTATCCCTACCTTTGTGCTTATCAGTTTTTCAAACGCTTTTTCGATTATCCTTAAATATCGCAACTCCCCTTCACTCAACAAAGGCTCTTTTACCCTTTCTACTAATGCCCCCTCTCCCTCTTCATACTTTATATTAACGTACTGGAACGGAGGTTCGATGGGATATGTGATGTCTATGTCCTTCAAAGAACCTTCTAAGGAAGGATATGTTATCTCCCCTATCTCAAAGTCGAGTGATTGTATGTCCTCATCAGGGGTAGAGAAGTGCGTCTCAAGGGTCTTCTTTATTATTGATAAACCTTTTCTTAAAAGGTTTAAAGGGTGGTCTATTTTAGCCAATTTTACCCCTCCAGATCACTATCTTTGCAAGCATGTTAACTAGCATTACAATTATGATTAGCACAAATGCGGCTGCGAATCCATTTGCAATCGGAACGATGTGCGAGTGTTCAAAGGTGTGGTATACCGATATTGGAAGCGTGGCAACAAGGTCCTGAAATGGATAGATTTTCATCCCGAAGAGCATCCCCTCTCTTGGCAGTATCTCATAGCTCGGCAAAAACTGTGTATACCCCGCAGTCAAAATTACGACTGCTGACTCCTCTGCTGCACGCCCTATACCAAGTATCACGCCGGTTATTATTCCGGAAAGCGAATAAGGAATCGTTATACGCCTTATAGTGTCCCATTTCGTTGCTCCAAGCGCATAGCTCGCCTCTTCTACCTCGCCGGGAACCGCATCTATTGCCTCTTCGGATGCACGTTCGATCACTGGTAGTATGAGGATCGCGAGTGCGATTGCACCAGCGATGAGCGAGAATCCACCTGTTACTACCTTCATATAATAAACGAGGAAAAGCAGACCGAAGATACCGAGCACGATCGAAGGTGTTCCTGAGAGCACATCAATCATAAAGCGGAAGCTTCTCGTTATGATGGTATCCTTCGCATACTTCTTGAGGTATATCGCGGTTCCGATCGCAAGCGGAATCGCAAGTAGTACGGAAAGGAGCGAGAGGTACACCGTGCCAACAATCGCGTTTGCAATCCCCTGACCAAGTCCCGGGGTATCAACTTCTGGCGTGGTTAAAAAATATAGGGTTAGCGAAGGAAAAGCCTCGAAAGCAATCTTCCCGATAATTGCGAGGAGGAGGAGCGAAGTTATCCCTGCCATCATTGCACTAACCGCAATTAATAGCTTCTCTTCCGCTTTCCTCCATCTCATATCTCTCATTTACTTTCCACCTCCACCCCTAACGCGAACAATCCTGATTATGCCAACGAAGAGTATCTCAAGAAGAAATAGCACCGCCGCGATCCCGAACAGCGAGCTTTTGGGTTCATCCATTGCGACATAGTAGCCAATGTCATTCAGAATCTTTGAGGTCATCGCATACCCGGTATCGAGTATCGAGGATGGAACCTTTGCGGTATTCCCTATGAGCATCACGACCGCCATGGTCTCACCCATCGCTCGCATCATACCGAGCACGACAGCGGTGAGTATCCCGGATGAAGCAGTCGGAATCACTATCTTCTTTATCGTCTCACATTTCGTTGCGCCGAGTGCGAAAGAAGCTGCCTTGTACTCGTCTGGAACAGCCCGGATCGCCTCCTCGGATAGCACAGTGATTGTTGGAAGAACCATCACCGCGAGCACCGTGGATGCGAGAAGGATACCTGTTCCGCTGTTTGGGGTGGTATCACGGAATATCGGGATAAATCCGAGCGTGGCATCAAGGAATGGGTCAATATGGTGCTGGAAGATATTTTCGAGCACAAAGAGCCCAAAGATTCCATATATAACGGATGGTATTCCAACGAGCAATTCAATCATCGGTCGCATCACCCTTGTGAGCCATACGGGTGCAAACTCCGCGAGGAATATCGCGGTGAATATGCTTAACGGACCTGCGAGAACCATCGTTACAGCGGTCATCACGAGTGTGCCCACGATGAATAACCAGATTCCGTATTCATGGGCTGAATAGCTCCACGTCGTCCCGGTGATAAATCCAAATCCCTCTTTTTCTAATATCGGGAATGCGGTATAGAATATGAATCCGATGAAGAATGCGATGATGAACGCAGTTGATAACGCACAGAGAAAAAGGAGTAAATGAGGAGAATCAAATTTAAAATTGGATAACGACCGCATGGTCTCGCCCTAATTCCACCGCTCAATCAAGAACGCACTCTCTCTTAAATGCGCGATAATATCCTCTTCATATCTGAGAAGCATGCTACTATTAGCGATCCTGTATATCTCTTTCTTCAGCCGCAGCCAGCATATATATTCCTCAAGTTCCGGTTCCATTTCCATTTCCATTTCCATTTGCACACCTCAAAAATTACAAAAAATAAAAAAATTGGAGAGACTGGAAGAACCAGCCTATTAGCCTCTCCTCTCCTCTCACCTCGCTCACGCGAACTCAGTTATGCTGAAGTAACCGATCTCATGGAAGTAGGTTGTTGCTCCGGGCGATCTCGCAAAGGTGATGTAGCTGTTTTCGAGCGAGGATGGCTCGCCGTTCGTGAAGTAGTTCAGCGGTCTGGTCAGCTTCGTCACGTAGCTGTTGCCGTCCTCGTTCTTGAGTTCCTTCTTGATGTTTTTACCTGTCACATCTGCGTGATCGTAAGTCTTTCCTGAGCCACCTGTATCAACGATACCGAGTATCACGATGCCATCTGCACCATCTGCATATCCGTAGTCAACGAATCCGAGAGAATTCTCAGTGTCCTGAACTGCTGCAAGCACGCCAGCATTGCCTGTCTTACCTTCTATTGTAGCGTTGATCTCGTCCTCGCTCATCCCGAGCCATTTTGCGAATGTTTCCTCAGTACCCGATGCCTCTGCTCGCTGGTAGAGTGTTGTTATGTCTGCATCGGTTATCGCATCTGGATCATTGTCCTCATACGCAGTTATCAACTGCTCACGGTCGATATTAAATGCAGCTATGTTCTCATTAGCGATGATAACGACTGCACTGCCGCCGATCTGGTGCTTCTTCAGATATGGATACTTGTCCTTCTCTGCGTCCTTCATATCCCTTGAGGCGGCACCGATGTCAACGATGCCCATTCCCACAGATGCGACACCTGCGCCAGAGCCTCCGCCCTGCACGGTTACCTTCACACCCTGATGCTCATCCATGTATGCCTTTGCAAGAAGCTCACTCACAGGCTGCACGGTTGTGGAACCCGCGACTAAGAGCTCTGTGCTCGACACAGTGATCACCTCTCCGGTGCTCGCATCTTCTGCGACGTCTGAGGAGAACGTTCCCATGATCGTTCCGACCGATGCCGCGCCGATTACCGATACGACGACCAATACCAGCGTTGCAACAATAGGCGATACCGCTCGCTTATCTTTCAGCAACCTTTTCATGTTCGCTTTTGTTTTGTTCATTTTTTTCTTTTTCACCTCCTATTTTATTTTTGAAGGCAATTGTTCACGTGCCCGCGCGCTGCGCCTTGAAGCGAGAGCATTGCAATCACCATGATAAATGTTTGGGAGATGTCCTATATAGGAGCTGACTTTATACAATAGGTAGATATAAGTAATCTATATTTTCAATAAAATCTATATAGAAAATGCGATTACACAGATTCCCATTTTCACTTCCTTACAAGGCAATCTTGGCGACAATAAGGAGTAGAGAGTTTGCCTGTTGAGCTTATCGAGAACTCTTTTACTCCTCCCGAAGAATATCTGCCGGGTCCTGACGTGCGGCAATCAGTGCCGGCACCCAGCTTGCAAGTAATGATATGACCGGCGCTGTTACCAATGCCATTACCAGTATCCGTGCATCGAACAGTGATATCATCGCTTGTGATCCCGTAGCAGGACTAAAAGCCACAGCGACCACAAAACCGATG
>QBUL01000107.1 GCA_013180605.1 Candidatus Methanophagaceae archaeon GoMg1
ATAGTTTTTCTTTTAGCACAGGTTTTCTTTTTGCAAAAAAGAAAAAGTGTTGTGTAATCTTGCGGTTATAATTTTCGGAATGGCTATAGTTCTACCTTCTACCCTTGCCTTTACTTTTGCTCCACCAAAAAGAGCTTTTCTTTTCTCCCTCTTCTTGCCCTCGCTCTTCATCGTCAAATTCACGTAGCAGTTCCTTCTGCCTTTTACTCACTTTTGTTGGCGTTACTACCTTCACTCTCACCAGCATGTTCCCTCTGCCATAGCCCTGTAAATCAGGCATTCCACGATTTTTCAGTCGGAAAACTGTGTTTGGTTGCGTTCCGAGAGGCATTTTTATTTTCGCCTTGCCCCCTTCTATCGTCCTGACTTCTATCTCATCGCCAAATACCACTTGTGCAAAGCGAACAGGGACTTCACAAAACAGGTTGCTTCCTTCCCTTCTGAAGAACTCATGCTCTCTTACATGTACTACGACATACAAATCACCCGACGGTCCCCCTCGTTCCCCTGCTCCCCCTTCTCCTGCAATCCGTAATCTACTTCCTGTGTCTACACCTGACGGTATTCGTACTGATATTCGCTTGCTCACGCGGATTTTTCCGCTCCCTCCACAATTCTCACAGGGCTTCTCCACTACTTCCCCTCTCCCCGCGCATCGGGGGCAAGTAGAGATAGAAATGAACTGGGCAAACCCCTGCCTTTGCACATTTTTTATCTGGCCGGTTCCACCGCATGCAGAACAGGTTTTTAATCCCCCTGTACTCGCACCCGTTCCCCGGCATGAAGGGCAGCTATCTTCCTTAGAAACGTTTAATTCCTTCTCCATCCCTTTCGCCGCTTCCTCAAGGTCTATCTCAAGGTCATATCGGATGTCGCTTCCTCTCTCGGCTCTGGGTCTGTATCTCTCCTCTGCTCTTGCTCTTGTGTACCCGCCTCTTCCAAAGAGGTCCTCGAATATAGATGCACCGCCTCGGGTTCTCCCGAAACCCAAATTAGCACCGAAGAAGTCTCTGAATACATCACCAAATATGTCCTCTACATCACCATATCGCGTGAAATTGGACCACTCAAACCCTCCCGGACCGAAGTCAACACCCGCATGCCCGAATTTATCGTAGTTTACACGCTTCTGCGGGTCTGACAGCACTTCATAAGCCTCAGATACTTCTTTAAACTTCTCCTCTGCCTCTTTCGGGTCACCCTTATTAAGGTCAGGATGGTATTTTTTCGCCAATCTCCGATAAGCACGCTTTACCTCTTCCTTCGAAGCTCCTTTATCCACGCCCAGTGTCTCGTAGTAATCACGCTTTGCTGCCAATTTCACTTCGCCCTCCGTTCAAGAATTAGTTTATCCCTATTGTTTAAGATTTTTAAGATGCCTTCTGTTTCATCTGTTCACTGCTTCTTTCCATAGGAAATGGGCGGTGATTTTCTGCATTTTTGCATACCCTTTATATATAAGGTCGAACTTAACTTCATTTGTTCATTGAAAAAGTGAAGGGGTGAAGATGAAGATGGCGGCGAAGGTGCGCGTGGAAGTGATAAATGAAGAAGGGATGAAAACCTCTATGGAACGCGAGGGGGATTTCATGGATGAATCGTTTAAGCCCTCTACAATAAGCAGCATGGTGAAATTTTTGGAAAATACGCTTCCCTCACCATTCCTTTCTGACCCTTCTGAGGTGGACAGCGAAGACCTCACGATAAAGGAACGATTGGCGTATTTTTTGCGATATGACAAAAGGTCGCCAGGGGATTGGTTCACTTCTTCACAGGTTAGAAGAATATACGAAGAAGCGTATGGTGAGAATGTACGCCTCAGCACGTTATCAACGTATTTAGCGAGTATGCATTCCGAGGGGGTTTTGGTGAGGAAGGGGAGCAGGGCGAAGAGGGAATACCGATTAGCTAAGGAAATGATTGCCTCACGTTCTGAGCCGGGTTCTGGTTCTCATTCCAGTTCGGGCTCGGATGCTACCGCGAATGTCAATTGCAATGACATGGAACTTATAGAATGTCTTCCACTCCATGAACTCATCCCAAGATAGTTAATAACAGACGGTAGAGGTTTAGCGGGTTAGCGGTTTGGAGGGTTAGAACGGCTACTAATACCTGACAGCTATCCTCAAAATTCACCGCGGAGCATACCGAGAACGCAAAGGCACCAGAAAGCCTAAACAATGATTGGAACAGTCTTAAAACTCTGCGCTCTCCGCGGTGATAAATCACTATAACGTCAATACTGAAGAAGAATTTCTTTTATTTGCTCTTTAAACTCCTCCAAAGAACCTTCATTCTTTATAACCTTGTCTGCTTTTTTCATTGCCTCTCCCATCCCCCACCCGAACTCTCTCTCTTCCCGCTTTTTGAATTCGTCAATGCTCGATAAGTCCAAATCATCGCCTCTACCGCGGGATTTTATTCGTTCATATCTAAAGCGAAGCGAGGCATCCACGCGCACAAGCACGAAATGGGCACAAAATTCGTTTTTAAACGTTTCTACTTCGGCAATCCCTCTTATTCCATCTACCACAATGACTTTTTCGGCTTTACCCGCGCGTTTTTTCTGCGCTTTTATAACGGGAATGCACCGTTTCGCGATCGCATCCATCCCTTCACTCGCCCTCAGCTCGTTTGCAACTCTACCTGCATTTTCGTCACTCAACGGAAGCCCTCGATTTCTTAACTCCTCCCTTATCACTTCTCCCATCGTTATGACAGGAATGCCGAGCTCCTTTGCCACCATAGCTGCTTCCGTCTTTCCCGCTGCTGGCGCACCGACAAACGCAAACACAAACACTAATACCTATACCTCTCCCGTAGCCACTTCTCTGCTGCTCCCCTCGCAAGTCTTCGCTCGGTTGCTGCGTAAAATATGTTCACAACACAGAGTAAATCCCCTTTACTCACCTTACCATCAGCGAAGGGGTGAAAAATAACTTCATCAAGCGCTCGCCTCTCCTCAACTCCCTTTGCCTTTCCCACCGCTGCGAGCGAAGAAACCACACCAAGTGCGTGTCGCATTATGAAGCAAGGCAAGACTATCGCCTTTGGAGGCAGCTCTATTTTGCCTATCTTTATGTTGACGAGTTCATTTTTCTTCACCTCTTTATCCTCCTCTGCGATGACCATTTCCCATTCCCCATGCGGACCGACGGTAAACCCATATGGGAACGCCTCTGTTTCCCGCCGCTCTATTTCACCACCGATTTTATCTTTCCAGAAAACGCATTCTATTTTTGCCATGTTCTTTGGTTTGCCTTTTTACAATAAAAAGTTTAGCTAATCGCGAGATTGTCCATCGCGGGTTTTGAAACTCTCCAATCGTTTATCCCAGTACGCATCCAGAATTTTTGATTCTTCAGAATCTTCAAATATGAGCTCGCTTTGCCCCGACTTGGTTATGGTCCCCACATAATTCCAGGAAACACTCTGCCATTCGTTTTCGGTCAGTTCCCTGCCGATTGCTTCTTCGACAATCGCACGTTTTAAAACGAGCTTTTTATCCCCCCTTATTCTTATCTGCATTCCGAAGACGGTGTAATCTGCGTGGATGCCGCCTCTACTACGGTTGTAGTCGCAAATGGCTTTTGCAATAGACAGATTCGCTGGCACTGCTTCAATAAAAACACTTACCATTGGTCGCTACCCCTCCTATAGTTCTAAACAAATCCCAAAACTAAATAATACCAATACTACTTGGGATTTGGTATTATTTGACTGCGTTAATATCTCTGAGCCCACATCCGCGCCCATATCAGGATTTTAGTTCTATAACGTGTGATGAGTAATCTGTATTCCCCATCTTGTACAGCCTCCGCTGACCAGTGCAGACCGTCCTATCACCAGTCCAATTTCGATTCGGCACTATCCTATCCGCTAAATTATAAAAATGCTCTTAGCCTATCCACAGGCACTTTGCTGTATTTTTTATCGATCTAATAAATAGTGTTCCCTGTTGAGGTCTCGTTATGAAATATCACCACCGTATCGTCCACTGCCAGAATACATATCTTGGCTGCTTCAACCAATGCCTTAACCTCGACACCCATGCAAACACGCCTTTCGCACCCTACCCCATATAGGTGTAAGGTTACATATAAGATTACCGGTAAAATTATGCGGAGGGGGAGATTCGAACTCCCGAACCCCTGCGGGATGAGGCCCTGAACCTCACGCCTTTGTCCACTCGGCGACCTCCGCACCACTTTCTTTCTAAAGAAACTTTCATGACCCAAGGGGACACCCATGGGCATGAAAATAATAAGGTATTTTCATACCAAAGAACCTGTGCTAAAACTTTTTTGCAAGCAAAAACCTTTACTAAAAAGATAAGTTTCTTTGATTAAACTTTCTTTGTGAAAGAAAGTGTGATGGTAAAGCTTCTTATATGATTTAAGGTTAAATAATGAATAACCACAGAAAGCGTCGATGGTCTAGAGGTATGACTTGGGCCTTCCAAGCCCACTGCCCGGGTTCAAATCCCGGTCGACGCATCAACCCTTTTCTTTAAAAAAGAAAAGCGTTGGCGGAAAAGAAAAATAATCACCAAATGTCCCTGTTTTATTTTACATTTTTCGATTTGCATTTTGCATTGAGCCATAGCGTTTAAAACCCAAGCGTATCTTCTATTCTTCCTAACTCCACACCGGTCGTATCACTTCCGGCTGCGTATCCTTTCGTGTTAGCGAGCAGCGCAGCACCAATCAGAGGAACGCCGAAATTAACACTGCCTATCTCCGCAGGCAGCTCGAAACGGTCTTCCAGAAATTCTAATTCCTCCTTAGTGGCATTTCTATGCGCTAAGATGCCTTTATTTGTCGCCACTGCCGCCATCCCCACGGTGTTCAATCCACCTATCGTGCCCTTATAAACCTTTACGTCAAGTGTTTGTTCTACCAACTCCACGGTCTTTGCCGATAGTCGCGGGTGAACCAGCGCAACCGTGTCGTTCGCGAGTATGACGTTCCCCACTGCGTTCAGCCTATCGCGTTCCGGCAGCCGGGTAATTTTCTCCCCTGAGCCTTCTGAGCCTACTAAATCCTCTACTTGCTGCAACTCGCTATCCAGTGTGTACGGGGAGAAGATAAACCCATTTGAGTTCCCCACAGCTAAACAGCCAATTAAAGACGTTTCTGCTACCGACGTTTTTAGTGCTTTTACCTTCAATGCATGCCCCATTTCCATCGCTAAAACATCTGATATGTGCGAGGGCAAAAGAAGCACCGATTCGGTAGCAATTGCAAAAACACCTATATACGCGCTGCCATCAACACTGAATGTTCTCTTTGTCTCTTTACCGCTCCTTCTTATCGTCACTTTATTTCTTTTATTGTGTTTATTCAACAAGCTCAGCCCTGATTACATCCTCTCCTTCCGTTACCTTCACTCTTATCCTGGAAGGAGGTTTCTGCGAGCCTCGCTCCCACACCTTCTCGTTTATCGCAGAATCTAAAACGACATCCTCGAATTTTGTATGCTGTACTAAATATTCTGTTATTATCGCTATTGCGCGGTTGCTCCTTTTCCATCTCGGTGCCTTTTTCACGTTTCTCAATGGTATGGTATAAATCCGCTCTCCTCCACCTTTTCCCGTCTCTTCTCCCATATAGCTTTTCTCCCTCTTTCCCTCTCCTTCACGCTTTCAGCTTTGTCCGCCGCCAATGCCTTCTTTTTGGATGTGTAGTCACCCTGCGGCTCGTTTTTACCATTATCCACGCTGGAATCCTTCTGTTTTGCTTATTCGCTTTGCATAGCCGTAGTTTCCTGCCTTTTGTTTTCTTTCCCATTACCATTACTATTACCACCGTCACTGCCAATATATAACATAATATTTAAGTTATAAATAGTAAAATGTTTCTCGTGAAAATTGTGGGGCTCTGCCCCCATATCCCTGCAAGCCATGAAATGGCTTATGTGTAATCTTGTGGTTATGAACGGAAAATGAAATTAGGAGTATCAACAGATTTTAGCGCGGCACATTCGCTGCCAAGACATCCCGGAAAATGCAAGAATCTGCATGGGCATACGTATAGACTGGATGTGGTAGTGGAAGGCGATAAGAAGGAGGATACCGAGTGCGTGGCGGATTTCTCGGAAGTAAAAGCCGTGGTAGAAGAAGTGATTGAACTCGTAGACCATAAGTTTTTAAATGAGATAATATCATATCCAACGAGCGAGAATATAGCGTTGTTCCTGAAGGAGCAGTTGGAGAAGAAGTTGAACGATTCAAACTTAGGGGTGTCGCTGTATTCGTTGAGAATATGGGAAGGGAAGGACAAATGGGTGATGGTGGAATCAAAATAAAAGCAATGAAAAGTATCCTTGCAGAACCTACTCAAAGCGAACTTACCGTTAGGGAGATTAACATTTTAAAATCCCCTAAAAAAGGGGGTTCTTCTTATATGGATGCTGCCCCGTACATAGAAGAACTTGGCATAACAATTCCTGGAAATATACAGCCTATACAGTTTGTCGCCAATACAAAACTCAACTGTTGGGATATTTCTCCCAATTATTTACTGAAGATATACAATGATTTGCCCAGAAACGCCTGCTCTTCGGCTCCTTCTTTTCTAAAGTCAAGTTCTCATTTCAATAAAGGGGTATTACGTGATTTAGAAACCATTAAGGGCGGAATCGAGTCAATAGAAGCGAAAAGCGAAAAACAAAGAAAAGTAAAAGACCTGATTAAATTAGCTTTTTCTTCAATTCTGATTGATTGCAGCAATATGAAAAGAACTCCCTGTTTGGGATATTACAAAAATAAGGAGGTATATGATACCGCTCCATTTGTTCTATTAGATAAAAAGATACGCGACATTGCCGATGACTTGAGGTTGATACAATCACAGCAAAATGATTTTATAAACACGGAAAGCAAGGTTATCATAGCAAACGCAATGGATTTTAAGCACACCAATGAGTTTGATTTGATTATCACTTCGCCTCCTTACATGAACGGTCTGGACTATGTAATGAACTACAAGATAGAAAAGGCGAGAGAGCGGCGGTCAGGACAGATAAGGAGCTACAAATTGAGAGAATCAAATATTATATTACTAAAGAGGTAGAGCAAATTATGTCTAATAACGACATCGGGTATCACGAAGACCCCAGGAACGGTGATAGTATAATAAGAGCTCGGACGACAAAACAGATTCGCTCATGGGAGATACCGCGAACTATGAAGGCTTTGGAAGTGCTAAACAATGAATTGGGTAAGATAGAGTTCCCAGGTATTTACACACTATTTGAAGGTAAAAATAAGGTCTATGTTGGCGAGGCTAAAAACATATACAATAGATATCTGGATAGTCTTTGCAGAAGAGAAGGCAACTTTGAGCTATAAGAAAAATACTATTGATGTAACAAGTTTCAGATTAATTGACTGAGGAATGGAGCGATATTATGACGGAATGGCATGCTGAACCAGCACATCTGTGCCTTTATCCCTTTCTATCGGCAGCGTCGAAAAGTGTAGAAGAGTCCGGGGTAACGCTGGAGGATTTGATAACCTCTGCGGTTTTTGAACGTGCGAGGCTGCGAGGCAAGAGCAGGATAACGGAAGCGATAAAAGAGGGAACAATCAGGAAACCCGTTATAATCAGCGACGCTCAAGCGGAGATGGAATTATTATCCTACCCATTTGCTCGTATTCTCGTGTCGTGCATAGGAGATGAACGTCTTGTCCGCAGATATGCGCTGTCGGAAGCTAAAGCGGCACACGAAAAACTATTAGACGATTCCCGCCGAGGGGGTTCCAGTGCCAGTGCGAGCGCCAATATTATTTACAAGATGTCAGAAGAGTTCAGCATACGAATGGACTTCTTAGCGGGTGAGCGAGAGCAGGTTCAGGTGCCTTTTGTTGATTATCTCCGATTCACTACTAATCTTCGCGACAAAAGATGGAAACTGGTGAACCGTGGGTTGGGAAAAGGGAAGCTAAAACTCCGAAAAGCCGAATTTGTTCGTATTGTCCAGGAAGCGATATATGAACGGATAAAGAAAGACCTGCCGCTGGATGTGCCTGAGGATATATGCAAAGCGATAAGCAGATACACAGAGGATATAAAGCACGAGCTGGAAGAAATGCGAAATGCGGCAGGTTATGGTTTTGAGTTGGATTCGGGAGTGGTCGTGAAAGACCCAAGCTGTTTCCCGCCCTGCATATCGTATGTCCTGAGTAACTTAAAAGAAGGCGTAAATGTGCCGCATGGCGCAAGATTCGCCGTTACTGCCTTTTTGTTGAATATTGGGTTAAGTGAAGAGGAAATAATAGGGATTTACAGGCATTCGCCTGATTTTGACGAGGAGAGAACGCGGTATCAAGTAGAGCATATTGCAGGAGATAAGGGCGGTGTTCAGTATACTGCACCCTCGTGTGATACAATGCGCACTTACGGGAACTGTGTTGAAACAGACGAAATTTGTGAGAAAGTTTCTCATCCTCTAAACTACTATAAATTTAAACTCAAACTGAAGCAGAAACAGGAACAGGAACAGAAAAAATAAGTTATAGACACAGATTAACACAGATGATAAGAATCAACACGGTTAAACCAAAATAAATCTGCGTAAATCAGTGTAAATCCGTGTCTTAAATAGAAGGAAGTTATACGTTATATCTAACCTAATGAAAAGAGCAATAGCAAGAGCGATATTTGATGACGTTGGCAG
The DNA here is from genome assembly GCA_013180605.1 of Candidatus Methanophagaceae archaeon GoMg1. Lineage (GTDB taxonomy): Archaea > Halobacteriota > Syntropharchaeia > Alkanophagales > Methanospirareceae > QEXZ01. The sequence goes on from QBUL01000107.1 coordinate 8,680, forward strand.
TTACCCGCTACCCGAAGGAACGACAAAAGGATGGGTGACGGAAACGTTCGCTAAACTCGACGTTGAACCTGAATCCGAACCTGAACGCGAACTCGATTCCTACAAAAATCGGCTCTATGAAATAATACGAGATGCAATGTGGCAGAAACTAAATGCGGGTGTGGACGTTCCGAACTATCCACAATTTCAGAATATGATCGCTCAGTTTATCGTGCCTATCATGGACGATGACAGAACAGAAGCGCCACTGCTTATAAAAGAAGAAGAGGCGAAGATAGTCGAGATGGATGCCTTAGAGCAGATGGCGATGGCGTACAGGGAAAAGCGGGGAGAAAAACTGAAGCTCCGAATATGCGTTACCGGTCCGATAGAGCTGTATTATAACCAATTTCCGCCTCCCGTATATATTGACGTGCTGTCAAACCTTGCTAAATCCGTAGGTAGGTTTGTAAAGCATACGATAGAAGAAGCGAAGGGGAACCGAAATTACGAAGTGCAATGCGCGACAATAGACGAGCCGAGCATAGGGTTAGACCCTCGAATAGAAGAGGAGGGTATAATTACCGCACTCGAACTCGCTTCGGAATATGCGTTCCAGAAGGGCGTGGATACGCAAATACACCTTCATTCGCCTATTTTTTACGAGACGATATGCGAAGTGAAGGGGATAAATGTGATAGGACTGGAATCAGCAGCTAATCCGTCCCTTTTAGCGCTGATAGACAAGAAACAGCTTGAAGAACACGATAAGTTTCTCCGTATTGGTGTCTCTAGAACGGACATACTCAGCATGGCTGCGGAATACGATGAAATACACGGAACAAATGCATTTAAGGATAAGGGCGTTTTGGAGCGTGTAGTTAATGAATATAACAGTCCGGAGAAAGTAAAAAAGCGGCTGGAGCAGGCATATTCCATTTTTGGCGATAGGATAAGGTATGTGGGGCTGGACTGTGGATTGGGTCCTTTTCCCAGTCAAGAGCTGGCGTATTTGGTTTTGAAAAACACATCGGAAGGGATAAAGGGGTTTTATAAATAGAATAATTTTATATTTATATACAACAAGAAAATAAATCGTTGACACAGATTAACACAACACTTTTTCTTTTTTTAAAAAAAGAAAACCTGTGCTAAAAGAAA
>QBUL01000106.1 GCA_013180605.1 Candidatus Methanophagaceae archaeon GoMg1
ATCAACTTGCAAACAAGTATCTTGGGCTGAGACCGCCAAGAACTGTGTGTTTTCATGAAGCTTTGGTAGATAGCATAGTAGAGCAAAACATAAATCTAAAATTTGCTATGGTTGTTAAGTCCAGGCTGGTAAAAAACTGGGGTATGAGTTTGAAAATAAAAGGAGTTGAATATTTCGCCTTTCCAAAACCTGAACAGTTAGCGGTTGTCAAACCCGAAGAACTAAAAAGCAAGGTAAGAGCGACTCTCCGTAAAGCGGAGACAATAATTTCTGTGTCTAAGTCAGTCATGAAAAATTCTCTTCCTACAATAGAAGACGTTAAAAGAAATCCAGAAGCCGTAATTAACGAACTTGTTAAAATCAAGGGGATAGGGACATGGACCGCAGAGATGGCAATTGCAAAGGTGGCGGAAGATTTTAAAATTGGTCCCGCAGGAGACCTGGCTGTAAAAAGAGGGTTTGCTAAAGTGCTTGGAGTTAAAGACGAAAACCAAATCAGAGACATAATGAAAGGGCTTGGCAACTACGGTGGTTTAGTGCTGTATTTAATGGCTTTAGTGCCAAATTTTTAGATGCTTTTACGTGTTTTTACCGCAGAGTACGCGAAGCACGCAGAGGCATCAGAAAAAACGAGCAACGATTTAAACCGTCTAAAAACTCGGGGGTCTCGGCGGTGATAAATCACTTGATTTTTAGACCGTGCCCAAAAGTTATTTAAATGTCCAGGTTACATGCTATTAAAAAGGAGGTAAATAGAATGCCAACAATAACTCATTTTATAGTGCCGGCAGATGATATGGAGCGAGCGAAAAAATTCTATGTAGAATTATTTGACTGGAAAATTGAAAGATTTCCGGGACCAATAGATTACTACGCGATTACTACTACCGATGAAAAGGGTGAGGAAGGTCTTGGTGGTGGGCTGGGAAAAAGAGAAGAACCACAAGAGGCAATTGTCAACTATGTTGATGTGCCGTCAGTGGACGAGTACATTGCCAAAGTAAAAAAACTCGGTGGTAAAGTGGTGGTTCCCAAGACGGCTGTGCTCGGTATAGGATATGCTGCTGTTTGCATTGACACGGAGAATAACACCTTTGGACTCTGGGAATGCGATGAAGAGGCGAAAATGAACCAATGTGAAAGTTGCGGGATGCCGCTTGACGAAAAGACGACATCTAAACTTGACGCGCGATATTGCATCCATTGTCAAGACCAACAAAGCGGTGAGTTGGGAAGTAAAGAGCAGGTGAGGGAAGGAAGTATAAATGCTGCGATGGTGTTTATGGGTAAAACGAGAGAGGAAGCAGAGAAAATGGCGGATGAAATGATGCCAAAATTGCTACGGTGGCGAGAGTAAGGAGGGGATAGGAACAAACACGGGGGTACGATTACGCGCCCTATTTTCCCATTTTTAGTTTTTTGAATTTTAGAGATATGAAGAGAAGCGGATCGCATAAAATAAATCGTGAATTGCTGACTGCGCAATCACAAGCGATTGGAATTCCAATTTTTCACATAGATTTTATATTTCAACCTCACCCATTATAATTATAAATAATAAATAAGTATAATTATAAAAATTGTCTTTTAATAAGTACTCAAAATGAGAAAGAAAATAGTAGCCTTTCGACCTGAGAACGTGCTTAAACGGTCAAAAGAAAAAGCGGACAGATACGGGTTTGATTTCTTCGGCTTTACCCTGTTTGAACTGGTAGATAGGAAAGAGGCATTGAAGGAGATAGAGGACGTTTTTAATGAGGGCGTGGACATCGTCGTCTTCACAAGTCTAAACGGCGTAAAGAAATCATTTAACATCTGCGAAGGCAAACTCGAATTAAAAACGATGCTTTCGGACGCGGCTATCGAAATATGCGCTATTGGTCCGGTTACGGGTTCGGAACTCGAGAAACGAGGTGTGCGAGTTGATTTTATGCCGGAGCAATACAGCGCAAAAGGGCTTATGGAGTTAATGGACAAGAGAGGAGATGCGAAAAATAAAAAAATCGCTTTCCTGAGGAGCGCCGAAGGTGGACGGGACATTTTGGACTTTTTACGTCAAAAAGGTGCTTTCGTGAAGGACATCCAGATATATAAAGTGGAGATAAAGGATACCGAAGAAGAGAAAGAGCTGTTTTCTGAGTTCGTAACCTATAACCCTGATTATATTATATTCACGAGTTCTTTAACGTTTAAAACATTTTTGGGGCTTGCCAGAAAATTTGAAATGGAAGAAAATATCTTTGAGGTTTTGGAACGCGCGAAAATTGCCGCTATTGGTGATTTGACTGCTGAAACCATTTGCGAAGAAGGCATGAAAGTGGATTTGGTCGCGGGGAAAAGCACGTTTGAAGGTGTTCTGAAAGAGATACAGAGTAAACCTTTTTAGGAAAAAGTTTTATTTTATTTTTTGCGGGATTGCTTATTCCCTCCTTTTTACCATCACGCATACATCATGCACTACTTTTATGTTGTTTTCTTCGCAAAAACGTATTGCGTGCTCGGATTCAGAACCGGGCTGCATCCATACTTTTTCTATTCCCAATTCCTTGCATTCTTTGACTGTCTTCTCTGTTACTGTTGGCGGGACCACGGTATCTACAACGTCGGGTTTTTCGGGTAATTCGCTCAGCGAGTGGTAGCATTGGTCGCCTAAGACTTCATCAATATTCGGGTTCACGGCATAAACTACATAGCCCGCTTCTTTCAGGTCTTTGTATACCTGATGTCCATATTTCGCGGGGTTGCTCGAGACGCCTATAACGGCAAAGACGTTCTGTTTCCTAAGGAAGTCGTTTATCAGGTTCGTGTTCATATTGCATATCTTATTGTTGTCTTTCTTTAAAAGTTTGATAATCCCAAGGGCAATTGCTTCGATGAGACAAGGGCGAGCAATTTAGGAGGTGGAAGTTCCTGTTTGGTAAAAGTGGCAAGAAGGAGCCTTGAGGCAAAAAAAAGTGGAGCAAAATTTAGACGAACTAAGTGAAGAGAATTTTGATTTACTCCTCTTTCCATTACATTCTTTATATACTTTTGGGATGTTTTTCGATGTTTTCGGGGGTTCTTCAAAATCTTCTGAAGTCTTTTATCCTCTGTTATATTGCCGACTAGAGCGTAGCGGAGTGAGACATCAATAATCTTTTCTCTCGATTTTTTACCTTTGATTATTCTAACAGCTCTCTTTTTCACTCCAAAAAATCCTGCTAATACTTCAATCGTGGCTTTATTTGCCTTCCCGCTAGCTGCATGGGCGGTAATTTGCACAAACGTTCTATGCGTTTACGTAGTGCCGAAGGCATTTGGTGAGCGAAGCGATGTGAACTGTTTAGTCATAGTTTATTAAATCAATCTATTCTACGAATTACCCTCACAGGAGGGACCATTAAATATTCCCAAACTGGATTATTTCCGCTCGAGATTCCTCCCCAATATTGGTGTGCATTATAAGACAATCTCAACAATGAACCTTTCAAAGTCAATAGGCGCATATCCGCTTTAAATGCAACATCTGATTCAACTTCCCAGATTAAACCATCTGATTTTCCATATTCCTTTCTAAAATTCACTGCTTGGTCAATGTTTTCAAATGTAAAAACAGATTGAAAACGTGAAGGACTGGAAGGGAAATGACTTCTACGAACATACTCAAAAAGGAGTTCGATAACTGGACTTACGCCCATAGCAGACGTTTGCCCCTTAAGCATATAGTGGTCACCATGTCTTGTAACTCCGTCAGGAAACAAAGAATCAACGTGAACTTGTAGTTCATGAGGTTCAACATCACTATATTTAACTAAGTTAATTATTTTGCCTTCTTCTAAAGTTCTATTACGATCAACAGTATAGTAACGCCCCATTGTAAATCCTCCAATATTTTGCATTTAATTCAGTAGCTAACATTTTAAACTTTTTACATTACATCTTAGATTTTAAGAATATATATACTTTTCGATTTTTTTTCGATGCAGTTCAATCCCAAACGAAGTTGCTATTTGGCCATATTGTTATAGCCTGTACACATAAACCTTTTTAAGAGATGAAATTCAGCCATATTGTAGAAAGGATGATAAAAATGGAAACAATCAACTATTCCAAGGATTTCTTGCTGAGTCTATTTGAAAAAACAGAATTAAAGCTATCTAAGCTGCAGATTAGGATGCTGGCAACTTTGACCGTCTGCCTGTTAGGAGGGGCGAAAGCGAATCTCGTGTCGCTTGCAGTAGCGTTGCCCATTGATGGTACCAATTTACTGGTTTGCATGCAGCGAATTCGTCGCTTCCTCTCCAATGAAAGGATTTCACCAAGAATAACACTTATACCGCTGATTCGCCTGCTAAGACAAATATTGTCGAAATTAGACAAAATCGTGCTGACAATGGACAGGACGGAGTGGAAGAAGCGTGGTAAATAGATTAATATCCTCACTGTTGCTCTCAGCTACAAAGGTAGGGCAATCACCTTATTCGGGATTGTATTTGGTCGTAGGGGAAACACCTCCTTTGAACACTGGAAGCAAGTACTCGCCCCAGTGATAGAAGCGCTGAAGCAGATGGATTGAATTTCTGCACACATCCATGTAGTTGCGGACCGCGAATTTGCCAGTCCAAAGCTTGCAGAATGGCTGAAAACGTCTTATGTGGTCGATTCTGCCCTGCGTCTGAAAGCCAGCATGTAGCTCAAGGGTGACAGCATGCCCGAGACAAAGACAGCCGAGATAGTGAAGGGGATGAGAAAGAGCGATCGCACTACCCTGTACAACTAGGTGGTGACACGCGATAGTGAATTCGCGATGAACAGCCTCCTGATTTGGGACGCCGCTTACGATGAGCCTTTTGTGGTTATGACCATGCTTAACTACTCTGATACATCAAGGGCGGACACGTTGTACGGACTGCGATTCTGCATTGAACCAATACATAAGAACTGGAAAAGCAACGCCTTTGACATCGAGAAGAGCAGGATAACTGACCCAAAGCGCATTGAAACATTACTGATCCCAATGGCTTTCGCGTATGTCCTCTGTGTGTTTGAAGGAGAAAGGGAAGAGAAGGACGGAGAAGTTCAAAAACCTCCAAAGGACAAAAATCGGATCGTTTGGTTTTTTCTTACTGGTATCAGAGCTTTTTACTGGAATATCTAACAAGTAACCATCGAACAGTTCAAGATGTTCATTCTGAGAATGATCAAACTGTTTTTAGATGCATGGAATTGGAAAATGCCTGCGTTTGGCTATGGTTAAGCAATAAGGGGCATGGACAGGGAAATGAGGGAAGAAGAAATGCATTTGATCGCCAGGGTACTGTGTATTAGCGCTATTCACTGCTGAAAAACCTTGTTAAACACGGCAAATAGACCCCGTTGCGATTGAGGATAAACGGTACAAACCCCATTTGAAGAGCAACCCTCAAGAACTCCGATCGCTGCATAAGATTACATCGCATCAGTGTAGATTACCAGTGGTGTGTCATAACATAATTCTTGTAATACATGCTAGAAAAGTGTTAGCTACTGAGTTGCATTTAATAAAAACGCTATGCTCATTGCATATAACGTTCCCGCTGTATGCAAAGTTGCGGAGCGGAGCAATTTGGGTGCGTGTAGCGAACCACATACACCGTGTTATACGATGCTACTGGCGCCTTTCCAATCTCCGTGAACCTTTCCATCATAAATTCAGCATCTCCGTAATCTTTTGAACTAAATCCCGGGTGGATGCTGTAACGACTGAAGCCCCTTCCTTCTTTGCACTTTTACCGAATCGCTCAACTGCTTGAAGGCTGGAGAAAATCAAGATGGGAGGAGGACTCCCAAGATGGCGGTTGATCTCACGAATCATCCGCACACCTGCGTCAGGCTCTGAACCCCTGCCTATGTCAGAAATGACAAGGTCATATTCTCCCTTAGCTAGGTAATCCAAAGCCTGTGCTGTGTTAAGTGCAAGATCAAATTCTATGCCTTGCTGGCGGTAAAGATCGATTATTGCATCATTGTTTGAAGGATAATCATCAACCCATAGGATTTTTCTTTTGAATAGTTTCGGTTTCTTTTCTTTAGGCTCTTCAGTTATTACATGGTCCTTCTGTAAATCTTGTAGCAACTGCACAATTTTGTCGAGCTTGCTACGATAGCTAGTTTCCATGTCCTCTATACGTTGTTGATATTCACTACGAGTCTGAGATCCTAAAAATTCAATTGCGGGACTATCCGTGGGTTGATCAACCGCAATTTTATGAATAAAACTTTGTAACTTCTCCTCAAAGTCGGATGCACCTGCAATTGTATCCTCATACTTGATGACACCATATTGGCTTATGTCGAAGGGTAGTTTTTGCCCTTCTTCGATCATCATAATCGTGCCCTTCCGTAAAGCATGTCGGCTTCCTAACTCATACCAAACATTCGCGTTGAAATCGGTCAGAACTGCTAAAACTAAATCTGCATCTATGAGCTCTTTGAAAATGTCCTTGATGATGTTTGATGGCTGGGCCTTAGACCGGCTACACGAGTAACCAAGCTTTTCAATCGAGGGCTTCACGAACTTTAAAAAGAAGTTATCCCAGTATAACTCCGTATGTTTCTCTGTCGTTGCCGAGAAAGGCATGATTACAAAACAACGTTTAGCCATAAGATTCAACACCTATTTGTTTTTCCATAGCCAGCTGGTTACTGTGTTCTCTAACTCTTTTACATCGAGAGCCTTCAAAACTTCATCTATTGTTATTCTTGTCCCCTTAATAATTGGTTTTCCATGTCTTATTCTATCATCAATGACTACCCTTGGTTTAACATTTTCCTCCATCGTTCTCACTTATAATATGATTTGGTTTTTATTATAAACTTTTAAGCATCCTTTCCGACTCTTCCACTTCAGTATCCAAAATCTCACCCCTACATCCTACCGCTTTCTCCAGCCACTCTCTCGCGTTCACATTATCACCCGCAGCCAAACAAATTTCTCCGAGCAAATGCGCCGCATCTCCCTCTCGCCAGCGGTAGTTCATACTAACAGCTTTTTCGTACGCCGAATGAGCAAAGGTTTGGGCTTGCTCAATATCATTTAGTGCCAGATACGCCTTTCCTAAAACTACCTCTGCCTCAGGCTCATAGAGCTTAAAGCCTGTCCGAACACAAATCTTCTGGACTCCCTTTGCATCACGAATAGCATCTTTATGTCTTTCCATATCCAAGTGCAGCCTGCCGAACTCAAGCAGTGCTTCGATTTCAAGAAAAGGCACACCAACCTTGCGAGCAATCTCAAGGACATTTTGGAGATGAACTTTAGCCTCTTTATGGTTTCCACTTATCCTTTCAATGGCACCGAGACAGCGGTGACATCTTGAGATCTCAACTGGCCAATTTTTACTTTGGCAAATCTCAATGTTTTGTTTTGTTAGTTCGAAGGCTTCATCAATTCTCTTCATTGATATGAGAAAGTCGGCATAGAAAACTCCCCAGGCACTGTAAAGCCAATTGCCATCGCCCTTTATTTGAAGCTCATCTGCCTCCCTGAACTCCCTTTCTGCTTCTTTACTTTTGCCCAAGAGATGAAGTATCCCGGCAAGATCGGCTTTTGAAGACCCGATTTGCTCATCAGACTTTCCTTTTTCTGCCGCATCAAGTGCCTTTTTGGCACTCTCAAGTCCGGACTCAAGCTCACCAACTCGAAATTGAATATCAGCTAAGTTTTGATAACCCACAGAGACATTATTCCAGTCTTTATCTTCGATTTGCATATTTGTTTTTTTAATGAGCAATTCTTCAGCCTCTTTTGGATAGCCTATAGAAGAAAGCATCAGTCCAGCTTCATTAAGGAGAAAGGTTTGATCACTCTTTTTACTTACAAGCGGCATTTGTGAAAGGTCACCTTTCAGGAAAAAGGTTCTTACAAGAGAGAGGTTGGTTTCCCAAGCACCAAGATTAAGGTAAATGAAATATTCTTCCATTTTGTATATTCTCTCCCAATAAATATCCTCCTCCACCTCATCATAAAGCCCGGCGGCACAACCGTGATATACCTGCTCAAATAATGGCTGCAGCTCCACTAAGGTTTCAGGCTGCTCGGGAGCACACTCACCAAAGTACTGGTAGATGCGTTTATGGCCTAGCTGCTTAATATTCTCATCAAAATCAGATTCAAAATAGCCCTTGATCAATGGGTGTGTTGCATAAGACTTTTTCGTTTCATCATAAGATATAAGCCGCCAGTCCACCAGACCGTCAATTAAGTCTCTGAAATCAAGCTCACTCATCTTTACTAACACATCATTAAACAATTTTTCTTTGGTAAAGCTATCTTTTTTAAAGAAAGGTTTATGCCGAAATACACCTGCAAAATCATTTTCCGTTACCTCCTGGCGAAATAGCGAGAAGATATACAAAAATATCCGCTCTGACTCAGACATCTTCTCCGCGTATTTGTGCAATAGACTGTTTACATCCTTAAATCGCTCCTTATCTCCCAGAACGAATTCGACCTCGGGTGCCTGTTTTATATCTCCCTCATAGTATCTATTTAAATAACCAGCCACTGACGTCAAACTCAGTGCATGTCCTTTATATCTATTGATAACCTCTGTCGTATCCTCTTCGCTTCCCTTGACTCCTCGCCTTCTCAGCATTAATAGTGAATCAGGAATGCTCAGATCAATCAATGACAGCTCCTTGTAACTACGCTCATGCCATTTATTTAAATCTTTTAATGGATAGCGGGTAGTAATCAAACACAGACCATCTGCTTTAGGGGCATCCGCTAAATAATGAAGCAATTCTGTACATTCGCGATGTATCATCTTTCCAAACCCATCGCCGGATTCTGATTTTTGCATCTGCTCAAGCCCGTCCAGTATGATTAAGTAGGTTCCTTGATGAATATACTCCTTTATCCGATCTATCTTCTCCCAGGTGCTTTTTATGGTTTCCGGCTCTATTCGCCCTTGACTAACATATCGTAATAGGGCATTCAAAAATTGTTCAAGATAAGCGTTACGATAAAAACCCCACCAGAAGATACCATCCGGCTTGATAGCATTAGATTCCCGAGTATCGTACCACTTACGTACCAAGGCAGATTTTCCCACACCACCCCAGCCAATGAGTGCTCCTATCCGCACTTGAGGATTGTTGTACCACTCGGTGATAGTTTCAAGTATCTCTTCCCGACCAACAAAGATTGGTTCAGGCGGGGTTTGGTTGTGGAGACTGGGTTGAGATGGGAAGGTGAGTGGCTCCTTCTCATGAGGCTGTTGGATAATAATGTCTCTACCTGCCTGATAAATATCCCGTTTAGCTTCTTGTTTTCCGATTTTAAACTTTGGTTGTTCTTCATTCATTGCATTTTCCAACTTTTTAAATTAAAATATCCAACCCAATTTTGCTTATTTCATAATGGATATGATGCGATGCA
>QBUL01000105.1 GCA_013180605.1 Candidatus Methanophagaceae archaeon GoMg1
TTATACTCCTATTTGACTGGGCTCAAACTGAAGGACATTGTTGATAGAGAAGGGAGAATGCTTAACTTTTCTTATTACGATGACGGTAAGATCAAGGATATCTGGAAGTCCTTATATAACTCTTCAGCGTCCTATCCTTTCAGGCTATACCATATTGAATATGGCGATAACATCACTTATGCTACCGATGCAAGAGAATATAGGTCATTGATAAAACTCAACGAGTTGGGCAATCCCACAGCAATCACAGATCCCACGGGCAATGTTACCCGTAGAACGTGGGACGACGGCATGAATATGGTGAGTTTAACAGATGCAAATGGGCATACAACTGCTTATGATTATGATGAATATGGAAACTTAATCAAAAAAACGAATCCTCTTGGAAACGTAACGGGCTATGAATGGCGGAATATTGATTCTAACCCGGAGTATATCTCTTTGCTCTTAAGCACCACAGATGCCTTAGGGCACACTACAAGTTATGGCTATGATGAAAAAGGAACTGGAACAGAACGACCAATGCCGCAGGGAATAGCTCATATAACCAGTATGACGCGTTTGGCAATCTAATAAGGTACGCAGATTTTAGAGGTTTTGAAACGCTGTACTCATATGATGCGCATGGTTTTATGACCCGCTCTACCGATGCGCTGGGGAATGTCACAGAATATGGTTATGACGGGGTTGGCAGGCTGGTAAACACAATCGATGCAAACAGTCATACAACCACAAATGAGTATGACAATAATGACAGACGAATCAAAGTGATTGATGCATCGGGCAACGAGACAAGGTACAAGTACAACGCAGAAGGGGAATTGATAAGCGAAATAGATGCAAATGGGCATGAAACAAGGTATATAATTAATATTCTTGGCGAAGTTGATACGATCACGGATGCGTCAGACAATGAAACTTTTTTCGGATACGACCGAGAAGGAAATCGGATTAGAGAAACAGATGCGAGGAATAGTAAAACGAACAGCGTTTACGATGCGCTTGGCAGAGTAATTTCTGTCACCGATGCGCAGGGGAATACCGAAAGATATACCTACGATGCCGTTGGCAACATGCTGAGCATGACCGACAAGAATAATCATACCTCTGATTATGAATATGATGCCTTGAACAGGCTGATAAAAGAAACCGACCCCATTAGCGGTGTAACCAGGTATGAATACGATGCCTTAGGGAATTTGGTCAACGTTACCGATGCAAATAATCATTCCACAACCTACGAGTATGATGCGTTAAGTCGCCGGGTAAAAAAGATTGACGCCCTCGGGAATGAAACCACGTATGCCTATGATGCCCATGGAAATCGGGTGTGCGAGACAGACGAAAATGGAAACATCGCCATCTATACCTATGATGCCCTGAATCGCCTGCTGAGCACAACCGGTCCTCTTGGAAATACCGAAGCCAATACTTATGATGCAGTTGGAAATAGAATAAGCTTCAGCGATAAAAACGGTCACACGACCGCATATACCTACGACGCCCTGAATCGCCTGGTGAGCACAACGGATGCTCTTGAAAATACCGAAACCCATGTTTATGATGCGGTTGGCAACCGAGTGAGCTTCACTGACAAAAACGGGCATACCACCCGGTATGCCTATGATGCCTTAAATCGGTTGATAAGTACAACCGATTCTCTGGGAAACACCGAGACCTATGCCTACGATCCAGTTGGAAATAGAATAAGCTTCGCCGATAAAAATGGTCACACGACCACGTATACCTACGATGCCCTGAATCGCTTGGTGAGCACAACAGATCCTCTTGGAAATACCGAAACCCATGCTTATGATGTGGTTGGCAACAGGATAAGCTTCGCTGACAAAAATGGTCATACTACCCTGTATGCCTACGATACCTTGAACCGTCTCGTAACAACGACCGATGCCTTAGGTGGCGTAACAGCTTATGAATACAATGCAGTTGGCAATAGGCTCAGCGAGACAGATGCCAATGGTCATACAACCCAATATGAATATGACGAATTGAATAGAAACACCAGGATTATCACACCACTGGGAAATACATGGATATACAATTATGACGGTGTTGGTAATCTAATAGAAAGAACCGATGCTAACGGAAAAACCACAACTTATGAGTATGATGCACTCAACCGCCGCATAAGAACTTCGTATCCCGATGGAAGTGACGTTGTCTGGAAGTACGGTGCCATGGGCAACCTCTTAAAAGTGACACATAATGGCGGATTGAACGATATTACCACATATCAATATGATGAGCTTAATCGAATCATATCTTCTACGGTGGACTATGGAGGAGTGTTTACCAAAACAGTCAGCTATACTTATGATGCTGTTGGCAACCGGATAACAATGACCTATCCAGATGGGGAAACTACAACCTACGAGTATGACGTCGTCAATCAGCTTGTAAGGGTAACTGCATTTGACGGTGTTACCACTTATGAATATGACAATGCAGGCAGAAGGACCAGGATGGATTATCCCAATGGCGTTTATCTTACCTATGAATATGATGCCAATGGTAGAGCGGTGAGCCTTGTTGCCCGGGATGCTTCAAATGCCATCATCGTAAACCGCGCATACGAATACGATGCGGTAGGAAACAAGCTAAAAGAAACACGCGATGAAGACGGAAGCCGCCGAGAAATCGAATATGATGCCCTCGACCGGTTAGTGCAGGTAACATATCACTCTTCTCCAGCGGAGGTCCAGGGATATACCTACGATGCAGTAGGGAACCGACTGACCAAGACAGTTGATGGAGAAGTCACCACTTATACCTTTGATGCTGATGACCGGCTTATAAAAGAAGAAGCACCAACGGAAACAATCACCTACGTCAACGATAACAACGGTAACCGGATAAGCAAGACCAATAGCACGGGCACTTATAGCCATGAATACGACTTTGAAAACCGGCTGACGAAGTTTACCAAACCATCAGGGGAGTATGTCTCCGACCAGTATTCGCCGCAGGGATTGAAGTTGAGTCGGTGGTGGGGCTGCTGGGGCTATTCAACTTATTACCTTCGGAGCGGTCGAGACGTCATTGAGGAAAGGAGCGAAGCGGGAGAAGTTTATTGTAGATACAACCCCGGCATCAGTGCGGTGCAGGATCCGGGAACGGAATATGAGTTGTGGGTTTATCCCCTCTATGATAGTTTTGGCACTTCGGTGGCTGAGATATGGCCAGATGAGACGCATATGGTTGATTTTGACGAGTTCGGCATAAAGAGGGAAGGAAGCCTGGATTTGCTTACCCTATTTTTGCGCAGTGTTTGGGATTACCTTGCAGAGCTCTATGAGAATGGCTATGACCCCTTTACCGACACCAACACCAGAAGGGCAACCTACTTCTCAGCCATCTACATTAAGCTACTCGTGTTATACATGTCAGGATTGCTATGACCCCTCTACCGACACCAACACCAGGTCTGAGACGGAGACAGAGCGGGTGGAGCGGGAGCAGCAGGCGGAGCGGGAGCTGGAGCGGCGGGAGGCGCTTCACCCCCGGCCCGGTGGTTAGAGAAATGGCAGAGAGGTAGGGCGGGGATTTATTCCCCGCCAAGAAAAGGTGGCATATAAAATGCCACCCTACGGAAAGGAGAGAAAAAGATGAATAAAAACAAGGGCATAACAAAGGCAATATTGGCATCGGCAGTGATAATAGCTTTATTGTTAGCCATGGCTGGAACTGCCTTCGCCCAGCAGCATAGCGGCGTAACACTATACAATGAGCAAATCAAATTTGACGTTGTGGATGAAACGGTATCCGCAGCAAATTACACCGGTGACACGCAGGAACCGGAAGGCTGGCAGAAGTGAAAATAAAAATTTAGGATTTTCCAAAAGCTAAAATCAAATCAAATTAAATCAAACCATCATAACCACATACCCAGCAACAAAACCTATTATCGCACCCGAATTGAGAAATGGCAGCCCTGCATGCGGTTTCCCCCTGCCTGCGATTCGGCTCAGCACTGTGTAACCTGCTAAAGTTCCTATTAGCGCACCCAACGCAGGCGCTACACTTGTATAATTTACAAATGCGGACACAACCAGCATAGAAGGGATAATCGCATCGCCAAGCCCCATAAAGAAAGCTTCTTCCATCTCGCTCTTACCCTTATCCTGACCTTTTTCGCGCAGTAAAGAAAAACTCCGCTTCCGCGGCAGGACAAAAAGGACGGGTATTCGCAAATCCACGATGGATTCTGCCAGCGACACCATGTGCTTCGTCTTGTAAACCGCAATTGCATCGTACACCGCTAAAACCACCATTAGTAGCACGATTAGTTTAGGTATTAGCGAAATCCCGAATATCGCCGCTGCTCCTCCAGCTATTACCAAACCCGTTGCATCAAGAACGTACCATTCAGGGTATTTATACAGCAGAAGAGTAAGTGCAATAGTGCCGATTATAGCGATATAGGTATAAGGAACGGTAAGAACAGCCAGCACGTAATATATCGTTACCGCTACCGCCGCAAGCATCACAAAATGGACAAGTTTCTGCCCGCCAAACCTGAGCACAGCGAGAATAAACGCCGTGAAACATATGATAAGAATAACGAAATAGACGGGATTCCACACCGATTCGGGATTCTGAAACGCCTTTACTCCCGAAGCTTCAAACGGTGCCGCAAGCATCAACGCAATTACTGCCGTAAGCACAATAAAAAGACCCATTCCTATGCATAGAACAGGACTCATCTCTTGTGGTTTTTGTTCTTCTTCTTCGTTCATCGTGTTCTTTCTATTCATATATCTTGTATTAAACAAAATAATTAACCTATTATAGACAATGTATTTATGTAGAATACCATGAAACGATAGAGTAATGCAATATGTTCTAGAACTCACCATAAACACGGTGTTATATTTTCTCAGGGCTAAATATATAACCCTTTACTTATGCGGGATTGTACTTGACATACACGGTAGAGCGGATGCTGCGGGGATTGAGCGTGGATAAGGATTCGAACTGTCAATACATAGATGAGGATTATGGAACGCTCGCTCCGCTGGAGCTGAGATGGGAAATATTATATATAGCTGCGATACTTAAGTGAGTATTAGTGTTCACTTCACGTAATTAAAGCGCGATAAAGATGGAAATAATAGTTTACACGACCAAAATATGCCCAAATTGTAAGAAGGTAAAGGAATTTTTAGTTGCAGAAGGAAGAGAATACGAGGAGGTGGATATAACCACTGCGGAGGCGCTAACTGAGTTGAGAATGAACGGAGTTTTTACACTGATTACACCTGTCGTCCAGATAGGTTCGGATTTTCTCACGCACAACGATTTATTCACGGGTGATGACCTGAAGAAAGAAGCAATTAAAGAGATGATAGAAACAAATGAGGCGGGGAAAGAGCAGGGCATTTAATCCTGGAACGGGTGCCGGTGCGGATATGATACAAACCACACTGGATGGAATGGAACTGAGGTTCCCGAAGGTGCGGACCAGCGATGGGCACATGCTGAAGTGGGACCGAGAAGCAATTGTAAAACAGCTTTTACGTGAGACCAAATTAAGCGAGAAATTTTATGCGGGCTCATCGGCAATGGATGAAGATACGGCGCGGGAGATAGCAGGTGAGGCAGAGAAACGGATAAAAATAATGGGCATCTCGCAGCTTTCGGGTGCTTTAGTGCGTGAAATAGTGAACCAGATTTTGCTGGAGGAGTATCCTGAGCAAGAGTGGCGGAACGTATGCGCGAGGGTTGGAACACCCGTGTACGATGCGCATCTCATTGATATAGGCGAGGGATTTGAGGCGCAGGAGAATGCGAACTTACAGGATAATGCAGAAACGTCGCACAAGAAGAAAGCGGACAAGATTTGCAAGGAACAGTATTTGCTGCTTTTACCGTCTAAGCTTGCGGATGCGCATCTCAGCGGCGATTTGCATATACATGACCTCGAATATTTCGGTACTCGGGGATTCTGTCAGGACTGGGACCTCCGGTACTTCTTTTACTATGGCTTGATGCCTGACGGGTCAGGGACGAAAGCATCGGTAGCGGGACCTGCAAAGAAGCCCGAAGTTGCCATTCTACATGCAGTTAAAATTTTGGGCAGTGCGCAGACCAACTTCGCAGGGGGGCAGGGCTTCTTTAACTTCCTTACGTTCATCGCACCGTATTTTGAAGGTCTTTCGTACGAGGAGATAGAGCAGCTCATGCAGATGTTCGTGTACGAGATGACGCAGATGCAAGTGGCAAGAGGAGGGCAATTGGTGTTTTCAAGCGTTCAGCTTAACCCCGGTATCCCGAAGATATGGAAAGACAAACCGGTAGTTTATAAAGGTGCGATATGCAATGGGGAGCAAGCACCGCTTAGGACTTATGGCGAGTTTGAAAGAGAAGTGCGGTTGGCGTTCAAGGCGTTGATGAACGTAATGCTCAAGGGGGATTACTGGGGTAAGCCATTTAACTTCCCAAAGCCCGAAGTAGCGATAGAGCCGCAGTTCCTCGAGGAGGACGAGGAATTTAATAAGCGCCATCAGGATTTGCCTACCTACGGGGAGCTTTACGATTTAGCATTTGAACTAACGGCAAAGTACGGCACGCCCTATTTCGATAATAAGATACCGGAGTATAGAGGGGCAGGGGAAGGGGTTTCGTGCTACCAGTGTCTGAATACGGATGAATTGATACCGATTATCGAGGATGGAAACGTGAAAGTGGATTATATCAGCAGTATGTTTGAAAAGGGTGCGGTTGGCGGCGTCCGTGCTGATGGCGGTGTCGAGTTTGCCGAACTCAATGCAATGGCACAGAGCATGAATTTCGGAGATTTCAGCGTACGCCCCCGGCAGTTCAAAGGTATTATGCGCAAAAAATATCGTGGTAAATTATTAAATATCATACTCGAATCAGGACGGTGCATCACGGTTACACCCGACCACCCGTCATTTACTTATAGAAGCGGAGGATTCAAGGGAATAGAAGCAAACAGGCTTACCACAGGGGATTATCTCCCGGTTATGAAACATGCAGCATTCGTGAGCATGCCGGCACACAGCATTGACCTTGAAGATGTGCTGGTAGCAGGAGGATATAGCAGCGAAATCACGATTGAAAAGGGGCGGGTCAACGTCTTACACGCCAAAAAAGAGGGCTTTTCAAAAACACTTCGTGTAACGCCGGAACTCGTGCGATTTCTTGGATATTACCTTTCTGAGGGGTGCAGCGACCATTCAGGACGCAGATATTCAGTGCGCCTGTCTTTTGGCAAGGATGAAGCTGACCTGATCAATGATGCAAAGCGGTGTATCTCAATCGGTCTTGGAATCGAACCGATTATCTCCGTTGAGTCTACTGCCGTGAATGTAACTATAAACAGCAAACTGCTTTATCTGCTTCTGGAGGCGCTCGGGTGCGGTCACACGGCAAATGACAAATCCGTGTCTGATTTGCTGTTTAACGTTGAACCATCGCTTGTCGGGGAGTATCTTTACGGTGTTTTTGCGGGCGACGGAAACGTGGATTCCCGCATCAATACGCTTAAAAGTGCGTATGGCGAATATAAATCCCACGCAAACATGATTCGCCTCAAACTGGTTTCAAGGTCGGCAGTGCAGAAATTGGTGCTCTTTGCACAACGAATTGACGTGCAAATGAACTACTACGAGCGGCTGCAGAAAACTACGCATCCACAGACAAAAGCCGTCTACTTCTTGCCGACGTTTATAGCAAGCATCAGTGCACAAGATCAGATAAAAAAATTCAGCGATGCCGTTGGATATGGCTCTTCAGCAATACGTAATCGGTCGATGCACACTGCAGGTGTATTCAACAGGATACCAATTAAAGAGAGTGGGTTGAGCTACTCCAACTTGACATACGCAACTCAATATCACTCAGAGGGTTATGCTCGGGTTAATCAATCACTAATTGATACAGAGGGTTCACAGATCGTTCATGACCTCGTCAAGAGCGATATACATGTTTTAAGGGTTAAGAAAATTGAGGAGATTGATTACGATGATTATGTTTATGATCTGGTAGACGTTGAGGATACACACAACTTCTGCAATGCTCTTGGTATTATAACAGGAAACTGCTGCGCATACAGTTTCAAAACTTCGCCCGACGATGAAGATTTCAATGATAAGATGTATTTCCAAAACGGCAAGCACTTCTCGATGGGCGGCTGGCAGGTAATAACGATAAACTGTCCAAGAGCGGCTTACAGGGCTGGAGGAGACGATGAGAAACTGTTTGCAGAACTTAGAAGGCTGATGGACCTTGCAGTAGAGGTATTAAAGGTGAAGAAGAGCTGGATGAATAAGATAGTAGAAAGTGGGCGAATGCCTTTTGCTACACAGAGACCAAAGGACCCGTACACCGACGAAAAAGGCGATGTTGCGGTTTATCTTGACGAACTGGTATACATCATCGGTGTGGTAGGGATAAATGAGCTCGTTCAGTATCATTACGGAAAGCAAATGCACGAGGACACGGGTGCGTTGCGGCTTGCAATACGCGTAATGACGGAGATGGAGTTATATGCGAAGGAGTTGTCGGAACGAGAAGGGATGGAGATAAGCTTCGCGAGAACGCCTGCGGAAACCGTTGCACAGCGATTCGCGGTGGCGGACATCCTGAATAAGGAATTTAGAGAGAAGGTGCTGAAAGTAGCGAAAGGAGATGTTGAGAAGGCTCTTTTGCAGATAAACGAGACGAGGGACTTGCCTGTTTACTATACGAATGGCACGCATGTGCCGCCGAATGCAGATATCTCACTTGCCGAGCGAATAAAAATCGAGCATATCTTCTTTCCAATCGTTGACGGCGGGGACATCATGCATATCTTCCTCGGAGAGGGTTATCCAGACTCGAGGGGGATAAAAAGTCTTGCGATGAAAATAGCGAGAGGCACACAAACGGGCTATTATGCGTTCACCAAGGATATGACGGTGTGCTTGGATTGTTCGCACGTGGCGATGGGGTTGAAGGAGGAGTGCGAGAAGTGTCACTGTACAAATCTGGATTATATCTCAAGAATAACGGGATATTTGCAATCGGTGAGTGGCTGGAACGAGGGAAAGAAGCAGGAATTGATGGATAGGATGCGATATGGTGCGAATGAGGTGCGGTGAATGTACGTAATGCGTGATTAAAAATTATTAACCACAGATTACACAGATTTCCACAAGAAAATCAAGAAAGAATAAATTTTGATAATCGGACGCAGATGAACGCAGATAATCAGGATTTTAAATTTAATTTTGGCACTAAACCGGAAGTTAAACGTAAGGCATTTGATAATTTGAGGAAATAGTTTTCTGCGTAAATCTGCGTCCTAAAT
>QBUL01000104.1 GCA_013180605.1 Candidatus Methanophagaceae archaeon GoMg1
GTCTGCTTCATGCCGTTCCGTGTATTTTTTGGGCTGTCCCAGTCTTGTTTTCTCTGTCAGGGCGCTTTGAAGGCATTCTTCACGGTACCTTTTCTTAATGTTGGAGACAGTTGCTCGGCTTATGTTTAATATCTCTGCTATTGTCGTTTCCTTTTCTCCTTTATGAACCAAAAGCAAAACATGGGCTCTTGTCAATGCTCTTGCGCTTTTCTGACCTTTCTTTGTAAATTCTTTGAGATACTTTACCTCCTCTTCCGCGAGTTCTATCCTTTTCATAAAATATAGGATAAACTCACAGTATTTATAGTTGTCTAAAAACTAATTTGTTGAGACACTAGTGTAAATTTTACACTAAATTATGAGCTTTATTCGGAGGATAAAACGCGGGGAAAAAATTTATTACGCAGAAGTAGAGAATCGGTGGATAAATGGAAAGTGTGTTCAGAAACATATCCGGTCTTTAGGTACCAATCCCGACCGCCCAACCAACCTTCCAATTGAGCCAGTGCATTTCTCATACCTTGCGGTCCGGTTGATGCAAGGGGATTTAACTCCAAACGAGGTCTTTGATATGCTAGAGGGTATGGGGCACCCGGTCACGCGCGACTCTCTGGAACGCGTTGGTATTAACTACGATTTCGGAAAAAAAACGTTCTATATCTACCTGTTTTACCAGAAGAACTCAAAAAAATCCCCGACAGATGTCCCATCTGTAAAAAAAAAAAGGCTCTATGTCCAAAGAACAGACAAAAGAATTTCGACTTTCAACGAGAAGAGATGGGAACCGTTCTTTTGTCAAGGAGACTTCATATCTCAACTGGCGAGATTTCTAACCTGTCGGAAGAGTTTTTGCCAAGGTTTTATGCTCTGCACAAAAGGCATATCCCTCAAATGAAAGCACTTTTTGAAAAAAGAGGTGGTGTAAGGCTTCATTTGGGCGGAACAGGTGAGGCAGGCAACGAAATTGTGTTTATGGCGAAAGAAGGGGAGACGGGAATTACTATGGATGCTCAAATCATCCACACGGAAAGCAAAAAATACGTGCAGGCGTTCCTGCAAGCACTGAACTCGCTATACGGGACTCCAATAGTTGTCGCCAGAGATATGAGCAAACATATCCGTGAAGCAGTAACGGAGGTTTTTCCTGAGGCTCAACAGCAAATATGTCACTATCATTTTGTCAATAACCTTGGAAAACTCATTTTCAAAGAGAAATACGCCGCGTTTCGCAAGAGCATTGTGGAAATGCGGATTCTAAGCCAACTCAAAAAAATGAAAGAACCTATCTGTTCTATGCCGTGTCTGACTTCTGAAAACATTATAGTCGTTGCGGAACGCAGATGGATCGCTCTTGCGATAGAGCATCTGCTTATTAGCCGTGAGCGGAGTTCTAATTATCCTTTTGTTCTACCCTATCTCGAAATCATGAACAGAATTTTAGAGATAAAAAACATGAACAGAAGAATCCTGGCGTGGAACACGTCCCATAACCTCGATATCTGCAAAATCGCAGAGTTCTCCAAGAAATTAGATGCTCTTACTAGCAATACAATCGTCAACACCCAATATGCTAGCATTAAAAAAATATGGAGCTGGTTTGAAAAAGTGCGGACAACTCTAAAAGTTGGCAGACACTTAAGTCAAAATGGAAGTGAGGCAGCATCCACAAAAGCTCAAAAAATGAAAGAAGATATGGAGACAACCCTGACGGATATCGATAAAGAAGGAGAAGCAAGTGGAAGAGAACTCCTCTGGGCAGCAAGACAAATAGCGAAAAACTGCAGACGACATGCAAACGAACTTTTCGTGGAAGTGAAAGACAACTCTGGTAATGTAGTGGAAATTATGCGAGACAGCAACATTGAAGAACGCAGCCACAGGTGGAGCAGAATGCACATACGAAGACGAACCGGAAGAACCAGAACAACGAATGATATGGCTCAATATGGTGCGCTAACAGCAATTTTTTCAAATTTGGAGAGTGAAACTTATGTAAATGAGATACTATCGGGCATGAAAGACTTTATTCGAGAGCTGCAGGACATCACACATGAAGAGATCCATAGATCAAGAGAGCTGATAAAACCGTACGTACGCAAAGAACTGATACGCTCCGACACTAAAAGAACAAATCTTCTGAAAGAATTCATAGACTTGCTTGAAGATGGATACTCAGTTGAAAGCTGGCTTACCAAACTCAACTTTTCCAACCCCATAATGACGCCATAGATTCAAACACCATAGAAATACCATCGTCGTTCTTCTCGCAAGTGTTGTTCTCGATGATGTTGCTATTTGAGTTCACACTTATCCCTACATTTGGTGGATACTTGGCATTGATACATCTAAACGTTCTCGTAGTATGTGCCGTTGCGCACTAAAACAGTGTCGCCATTCGAGGCAGCGTTTATCGCCTCCTGGATTGAAGAGTAGTTGCCCGGCACGTGGATAATCGCTACGGAGGATATCCCAACAAGCGAAACACTAACCACCAAGAGAAGGGCAAAAACAACTAAAAGTTTCTTCATCTTTTCCTATTTCACCTCCTCCCAGCTGTTTTCTTTTTTTCCGAGAGACAATACCGCTGGCATGTTCCATTTCTTTTCATGCCCCCTTTTATCAGGACATGATATCAACATATTCACTTACGAGCTTGTCCCACAATTAGATATTTTGCAAAATTGGATGCGTATTTTCCGATATAAAGCCCTGTCTGAGCTTCTTTTTGTTGAGATTTTGGATTGTTGGACAGCCTCTTACATCTTAAAAACTTTTTCGGTGACTTAAGAGGCAACTTTAAGAAAATTTGAGAAATTGAAGAAAATTATCCGCTAAAATCCGATTTCCTCCATCAACATCCTTATGTGTTCGCTTATTTCATGAAACTTGCGATGTCTTTTCGTGGGCCAATAAGAAATCATAAACTTGGTGCTTTTATCCAAAATCTTCACTTCTAACACTTTTCCCGCTGCTTTGGATAGTGTCCTTCCCACTTCTCCAGAGTTTTGCACTTCTTTGTCCCAAAGATTGCGTAAGGTTAAAAAACCCTGTAGTGCGGTTCTCCCTAATAAACAAACACCTTCTGGCTTTATATACTCTATTTCTCGTTTAAGGTGCGGTTCTGCACAGAGTTTTATAACGCTTTTGGCTGGAGCTGCATTTCGCCCGTTTCTCGCGGAAGGGCACTTCACTGTCGGCAGAAGATAAAAACCGACAGCTATGAAATCGTTTATGGTGCTGATTTCATAGCCCAAATCGCATCGTAAGAGTTCAAACAAACTATTTCGCAGCCTATCGTTTGAATTTTCGTTGTAGAAGTAGTAGCGACTGTTCAGAGGAGGGGCTTCGGAAACAAAAAGGAGCTTTACGTTCCGTGGTTCTGACGCAGGAATTCTATCATCAGGGCATCTAACCCCATAAAAGCCTTCTACTTTGCACTTCGTACATCGTTTTATTTCATCCTGTATTTTGATCCAGTTCATATTGCTAACAGGCCTTAATCGCCCCTCTCTAACTCAGCAGGCTTTGCAGGAAGTTCTTTTCTTTCTATCATTGCTATCCCGAATTTAGCTAAATAGCTAACTTCAAGATTTTCGTAATTCTCATATTGTCGCAAGATAGGTATTGCCTTCTTACTGTCCGTTTGTCCCAGTCCTGCAATGAGCCGGGTTTGGTAAATAGCTTCATCTTCGTTCTTCAGTGCTTTTCCCAATACCTCTATAGCGTCGTTCTCTTTGAAGCCAGCGAGCATATTAGGTAAATATTTTCGAAATGAATTGCTTTTATCCAGTAGTACGCGTTCAAAAGGTCTCAAACCAACATTTTGATACGTATACCGCAGCGCATCGAAGATAAACATATCGGTGTCAATATCAATAGTTTCCCATGTCCTATCTATTGCCTGCAACAAGGGGTCTATTGCATCTTCTCCGAATTCTGAGATTTTTAATGCAATTCTTTTCCTCTCAGCAGGAGACCGCTCGTATATCAATCTTTCAACTAGGGAATCAAGTTCGTTTAGCATGTGTGGCAAACTAATTTTTGGATATCAAAATAAATTTATTCATTAAAAAGGATGTTAAAATATGAGTAAGAAGGAAAAGAAGGTTAAAGGCAGAAGAGAAGAAAAGGGCGAAGAACATGAACACGACTAGTTATGTAAGCAACTCGTGGACAACGACGGTAATGTGATTGCGGATTTGGATAAAGATATGCAGGCGCTGGGTGAGATCCTAATTGAATGTTTAAATGGCGAAGCAGATATTCACGGGCATCCTATTGAAGCATTGGATCAAATAGACAAGAAAACGGAGAATTTTTTTGATATTGCTGATCATTTCTGAATTGCATCAGCGCCTACACCGAGATATTTTAATTCATGCTCGTTACCAGCCATTAGAGCTTTTCTGATGTTTACAATCGTGCTTTTGATCTCAGTGCCTGTTTTTCTCCCATGGTTTTTAGGTGCCCTTGACTGAGATTTGTACCACTCCTCCTCGCCGTTTTCGAACCTACTCACCCATGTAAAGAGCCATGTTTTTGACCTAGCCACGTCTCTACAAATATTCACCGGCTTATCCCCCCCCCTAATATATCTATTTACGGAATCAATCCGCTCTTGTTCCTCAACAGCCATAACACATCACTAAGGATGCTTTTATGGTGTCTATATCAAAAAGAGTTCACGATGTATTGTGCCTTTATTTGTTAAATGAAATGGTTCACGATGTAATGACCCTTTCCAGCTAGTCACTATCTTGCAGAAAAACTGGGAGAATATAAAACTAAAATATTTGAATTTTACGTAGCATTAAGCAAGAAAGATGATGAAAAACAAAAAAAACTTCATAAAGAACTGGTAAAATTAGCGGGAGAAATACATGATCAAATGAGAAAGGATTTACATGTGGATAATAAATCTGTGTTTGACAGCTAAAAAACTTAAATTTACATCACATATCAGAGTGTATCCGTTGCGGGCTTCGCCCTCCCCCTTCGGGAAATTTTGTCTCCTTCGTCGGCAAAACATCGGATACACTCGTTCCGTTATGACAATTTAATTATGGAATGTAATACTTAGATAGCTTATTATCAGCCTTATCCCTCGTAAACTTCCTGTAATCAAAGGCAGAGAACTCGTAAAGTTTTTGGAATTCATAATTTTCAGAGTTGTACTCAAGATTTTTTACTATTTCAGATACCTCTTATGCTCCTTTACGTACCGCCGGAAGAACCACTGAACAAATATGTTATCCTGCCATTGCCGTCGGCAAACGGGTGAATTGTCACGAATTTTAAATGTACCAATGCAGTCAGCGCAACGGGATGTATTTTATTTTTTCAACGCTTCAATTTGAATGTTTTTTGGCCGTTTTTTACCTATGTACTTCTCTCTCTTTTGAATTTTACCTTCGTGTCTGATCGTATGTTCAAGGTAGTAATATGTCTGCTTTCCAATGACTTTCTTCTTTACCGTTACCATGTTCATATATTACCCGCACATATTTATAAATTTTCCTATTTTCTATAAAATGTGGGGGTAGGAACATCAAAAAGTTTTTGAAGCGAGAGTGCTATGCTACGCGGCACTGTCAAATTTTATAGTGAAATGATTATGTCCTTGAATTTTACTGCAGAGCACACGGAGAACGCAAAGGCACCAGAAAACCTAATCTCTGTTATTGCTCTCTCGTGGTGATCTGCGTAATCTGGTGGTTTATAATTCTACCTCACCCTTCCCAACCTCAAAAGCACGCATATTGACCGCCAGAAACTTCGCAGGTACCGACTCACGGAGCGACTCGATAACTATCTCTTCTCGTAATGGCATATATTTTGATAGCGCACCCAACATCACGACGTTCATCGCCTGTGGATTGCCCGCATTAGCGGCTAGCTTTGTCGCATCGAGCGCTTTGACGTCACGGCATATTCTTCGTAGCGGCGCAAGAATCTCGTCTAATGGTGGATACTTCGCCCGACCTGTGGTCACCGTGCTCGGGAGTACCGGATTAGTGTTTACAAGTGCGATACCGCCTTTGGATACGTAATGGGCATACCGCAGAGCTTCAGCAGGCTCGAGACCTAACAATATATCTGCACCTCTGACAGGCACCAGTGGACCGAACTTACAGCCCAACCGGATATGGGTTATCACACTACCACCACGCTGAGCCATTCCATGCGTCTCCGCAGCCCTTACAGGCGAACCTTCCTTCACTGCCGCCTTGCCAATTATCTTTGAGAGCAGAATCACACCCTGACCACCAACACCAGCCACAACGATGTCGCAGCACTCCGATGTTCTCATTTGACGTTGACCACCTCCTCGATAGCTTCGCTGGGACATATCTGTGCACAGACGCCGCATCCCGTGCAGAGCGCGTTAATTCGAGCACGGTCCTCGTGGAATTCAATTGCAGGGCAGCCAAAGTCTACACATTCACCACATCCAATGCAGTTATCATTAACCCTGAATGGCTTTCGTCTTACGCCTGCCCTTCGGGCGTTGGTTATACACGCCTGCTTTGCTATAACCACCGATAGCCCCTCCTGGCACTCCTTTGCCTTTCTGAACGTCTCGAGTGTCGCATTGAGGTCGTAGGGGTCTACGGTCTCGACAAAATCTGCTCCCAGTGCTTTGGCAATCGCTTCAATTGACACTGATTTTGTCTTATCGCCGGTTGCCGTGATGCCTGTCCCGGGATGAGGCTGATGCCCGGTCATTGCAGTGGTCGAATTATCTAGTATAGTAACGGTTATTTTAGCATTATTGTAAACGGCATTGAGCAATCCCGGCATACCGTTATGCAAAAAAGTCGAGTCACCAATACTACAACATATATCCCGGTCTTCACCACCAAACCGGATTCCACTGGCGAGGTTTATGCTGGCGCCCATACAGAGGCATGTATCTATGGTTCCCATGTCCACCGCCAGCGTGTAGCACCCAATATCACTGGGGAATATCGCATCCGTCCCAAAGACCTGTTTCATTGCATAGTATGCTGCTCGGTGGCTACAGCCCGGGCAGAGTGCAGGTGGTCGAGGCGGCAGGATTTCATCTGCTTCTGTCAATGATTGCGGTTCTTCCATCGTGACTGTGAGTCCAAGCATATCGGCAATGGCATTTCGGGCGATACGGGAATCCAGTTCGCCATCCCGCGGGATATGCCCGGTGTTTTTACCTAAAATTTCCAGTTCCGGATTGTGCACTCTCGCTGCTCTTTCCACGTATTCTTCCAGCACAGGCTCCAGTTCCTCAATTATCAGCACCTTGCTGACATGCTTGATGAACTCGGCACATAAATCGTCGGGTGGTGGGAATGTGCCAATCCGCAGAGTGGAAACATCCGATTCCAACTGTTCTATCGCTTCCTCAGCATAGAGCCCCGAAATCCCAGAGGCAATGACCCCTGTATCGCCCTTCAACACAAGTAAATGTCGATTCCATGGTGCATTTTTTAGGACTGTCTTAATCGCATTCTGTTTATCAAGAAGTACGGAATGGCGTTGTCGGGCGTGTGCCGGAAGAGCAACCCACCGGGCGGGATTTTTCACGAACGCATGGCTTGTCGGACTTTTTTTTATTTTACCTTTACCCACGTTCACATCAGCTCGGGCATGAGAGACGCGTGTGGTAGGCCTGAGAAGGACGGGTAATTCCAGCTCCTCCGAGAGTTCAAAGGCGTAGACGGTCATATCCTTTGCCTCCTGTGGGTCTGCAGGGTCCAGACAAGGGATACAGGCAAACTGGGCATACCGCCTCGAATCCTGCTCGTTCTGTGAGGAGTGGCAGAAAGGGTCATCGGAGCTGATTACCACAAGCCCTCCCTTCACACCCGTGTACGCCAGCGTCATAAACGGGTCCGCAGCAACGTTCAAGCCCACGTGTTTCATAACGGCTGCAGACCTTACTCCCGTCCACGATGCTCCAATAGCAACTTCTAATGCAACCTTTTCGTTTACCGACCATTCTATATGGAGGTCATATTCCTTGCTGACGGGTGCCAAACTCTCCACAATCTCGGATGCCGGAGTCCCTGGATAGCTGGTAACAACACCCGCGCCCGCTTCGAGGATACCTCTTGCAATCGCAGCGTTTCCCAGTAGATATTCTTTCATAATGCCCTTTGTGTAATAATGAAACGTTATAACTTTTAAATGATATTGAGTAACTAAAATGGCTCTTGATTCGCTATTGCGTGACCACGTAGATAATTGCGTATTGGTAAGAAAGATAGCGAAACTTCTCGCTGTCGTAGGTATCTCGCCGAATTTATTGTCTGTTGCCTCGCTCGTTTTTGCTGTGCTTGCGGGTTTGTTTTTCTTCTTCGCGGGTAACGCTCCCCACCTGCCGTTCAATCCTATTCTGCTGCTCGCAGGCGTTTTCGTCTGTCTGAATGCATTTTTAGATGGTATGGACGGTGTTTTAGCACGTGAAATAGGGAATGCAAGCAAAAAGGGCGATTTTCTCGACCACGTGCTCGACCGATACTCGGACGTGTTCATTATCGTGGGCATTATCCTCGGCGGCTATGTACATCCAAGATGGGAAATCGGCGTAATCGCAATCATCGGCGTTTTGCTTTCTTCTTATATGGGCACGCAGGCACAGGCAGTGGGCCTGAGCAGGGTGTATGGCGGTTTGATTGGCAGAGCAGACCGCCTTCTGATAATAATAGTAGCAACTTTACTCAACCTGATTTATCCCTACCCTATTCCTGCATCAGGATTGCTAAGCTTACTAAGCTTCTCTTTCTCTTTCCTTGGCTGGACAATAGTTATCTTTGCCGTTCTCTGTAACGTCACTGCGTTACAAAGGTTCTTCTACGCATGGAAAAGAATTTGACTTCATTATTATATCATAGGCATTCCAAAAATTATTAACCACAAGATTACACAGATTTACACGAGAAACCTTTTCTTAGAAAGAAAAGCGTTACCAACAACTTTTTTATCTTTGGTAAAAACCGTGACTAAAAACATTCTATTTTTTTCTTTTAGCACAGGTTTTCTTTTTTCTAAAAAGAAAAAGTGTTGTGTTAATCTCGTGGT
Organism: Candidatus Methanophagaceae archaeon GoMg1; assembly: GCA_013180605.1. Lineage (GTDB taxonomy): Archaea > Halobacteriota > Syntropharchaeia > Alkanophagales > Methanospirareceae > QEXZ01. The sequence continues at coordinate 9,058 of QBUL01000104.1, forward strand.
TCATTATTTGCAATTTATTGGGACCAGTATAGATTTGGTGCACTAAAAATCTAACCGACAATTCCAGTAACA
>QBUL01000103.1 GCA_013180605.1 Candidatus Methanophagaceae archaeon GoMg1
TTAACACAGATGATAAGAATCAATACGGTTAAACTAAAATAAATCTGCGTAAATCCGTGTCTTAAATAGAAAGAAGCTATCCTTTATATACAATAAAAAAATAAAAAAAGGGTCCAGCCGATTGCTTAGACCCTCACCTTCCTTTTTTACCTAATGTCTCCGTTTTGCAAGAAGCACAACCACTGCAATGGCAATCACTGCGAATATCAGTTCGAAACCTGGTGGTGCTGGTGTTTCCGCTGGCGTTTCAGTTGGCAGTGCTGCTGGCGTTTCAGTTGGCATTTCTACCGCTAAAATCTTGTCTATCATCTCTTGTGGTATAAATGAAGCTCCTTCTTCGTGAATAGCACCCTCGCAACCTTCACAGAGCACTGCTGGGTTGTCGTGACAGAATGAGCAGTTTTTTGCCTCTTTTGTTATTGTATGCGTGAAGTACGCACCATATGCTAGATGGGTCTCATTCTTATATTCCGTTTCCATCCTAAGGAAAGGCGTTATCTTGCCATCGGCACCCACACCAAGATAGAACTCGTCAGATACACTAGAATAAGGTGGCCTGGTTTCCAGATGGCAGCCTTTACAGTTTAGTTGCCATCCCGTATGGCAAGCGGTGCAGTCAAGTTTATCGCCGTGAATTGTGTGCGCCATTATATCAGAAGCTTTGTGGCAGTCTTCACACTTTACCTTTACTGCACCTGCATCATCCTGGGACTTGTAGTAGGTTCCATCACCGTGCAGCTCTGTCGCACCATGGCAATCCGTGCAGATAAGGCCCTTCTCATAATGGACATCAGCGTGTGGTCCCGGTTTCTTATGTCCCGCCATATCGCCCACAAAAGTCGATGTCTGCTTCGGTTTGTGGCATTCGTCACATGTATCTATGGTCATCTCTTGAGTCTGGTCTCCATGCCCCATCTTAGCTTCATATCCCACATGGCACTTTTGGCACGTGGTAATATGGCATTTAGAGCAGTTCCACTTTGCATAATACTCGTCCATGTCTATGCCAAACTCTTCTGCCGAATGCCTCGCGTATTCGCCCTTCATCCCGGCACCGGTGTAGTGTAGCGTTGTCGAAAAATTCTCGGCAACGTCTGAATGACACATCTCACAACCACCGAAGTCTTCCTCTGCCGCTATCCCTATACTCACCAGCGATACCGTTAACACTGCAATAACTATCAGGGGCAACATTGGCTTCGCAGTCTTCACTATTGCACTCACCAATTTACAACTTCTTGCGTATTCTCTTTTTGGCATCTTTCTCCTATCTCCCTATATCCAATAGATTCAATGTTACATAATTTTTAGATTACCCAGTATAAAAGACTTTCGATTTTTAGCAACACAAATGAATATCAGATATTAACGAAGATTCTTTTTAAAAATGAGGTTTTTACTGTTTTTTCTAAATTATTGTGAGGTTTTTGGATTTTTTCCTAAATGTTTTAGGTTTTGTCTGTGTCTTCTAACCAACCTTTCAGTCGTTTAATTTAAGAAGATTTGGTTTAAAAATAGGATTGATAAAACCGTATGGACCCGAAGAAAAGGGGGGAAGCGCTCGCCCCCGTGAAAATCCGCGAAGTTTCTGGTGACAAATGCTTACAAAGACACAGAGACGATTTTGTCGTTCGCGAAGCGGAAGTAAGAATAGAGGTAGGGGGAGAACTACACAGCCGGTTATTTTGCCTGCCTTCGCATTTTGAAGAATTGGCAATCGGGCATTTGAACTCCGAGGGGTTTGACACCTCTTACATCGCGAGTCTCGATGTCGAAGAGGCGAATACCGGGAAATATGTGATACGTGTTACGTTAGAGCGGGAAGTCCATCGGAATCCCTCGAAGGTCAACTCAAGGATAAAAATAAGGTGCGAAGACGTGTTTAAATGTGTAAAAGAGTTAGGCGAGGAGGGCGTATTGTATAAAGCGACGGGTGGCACGCATGTAGTTGCGGCTTTCGATCAAAATGGAGCGGACATCTTTATTGAGGATATAAGCAGGCATTGCGCGATAGACAAGCTCATAGGGACATGCATAAAAAACGGGATAGCGATTTCTGAAAACGTTTTAGTTACTTCTTGCAGACACATGCACTCTACAATGAATAAGGTGATCTTCGCAGGTTTCCCAATTGTCATAAGCGTTTCCGCACCTACCGAACAGGCAATACGTGATGCAACCGAATTTGGCATAACCCTTGTCGGGTTCGCCCGCGATAAGCGGTTTAATGTGTACACGAATGGATGGAGGATTTTGTAATGATGCTCGCAACTATTATTCCTACCTCATAGAAAACAATCAAAGGGAAAGCGACAATGAGCTGACTCACCACATCCGGCGGTGTAAAAAATGCTGCGAGAACGAACATTCCCACAATGACGTATCGCCTGTATTCCTTCAGCGTGTTTACCTGGACGAGTCCGGAATAAACGACAAAGACGATAACGATAGGCAGTTCAAACGCTAACCCCAGTATAAGCGTTATTACAACAACAAAAAATACGAATTCGTTGATGGACCATGTGGCAATAACCCCCGCTGATGATGACATATAGTTGAGATAACGGAGAACAAGCGGCAGCATAAGGAAGTAAGCATAACTTATCCCTGCGATGAACAAAGAAATGGCAGAACCAAGCAATACAAAGAGATGTGTTTTTTTCATTGGACTCTTTATCCCGAACCTCGCTTTTAACGTCTTATACGCATAATAGCATACAACAGGAGTGGCAAGTATTACGCCGGTGAGCAAGGCTATCCTTAACTTCAGCATTATCACTTCTACGGGTGAAATATAGATGAGGGTGGCACCTTCAGGCAGGAGGTCTTGTTTTATCCTCTGTAACGCGGGGTCTACCAATAAAGAAAAAGAGAGAAGCATAGTAGCGATGACAATGCCCGAAATGAGCATGATTTTTCTCTTTAGCGCTTCTATTATATATCCAAACTCCTCGCTAATGCTAATGCTTGCCATCTGTCATTGCTCCTGACTAAAAGGGAAGAGGATAAGAAAAAAAATGGAATTGCAAACCGGAAATGAGATAAGTGAACCTGTGAGCGATGAGGAGCTTCCATTAATCACGCATCTCGCCGAACTACGAAGAAGACTCGTCGTTGTTTTAATCCCGTTCGCAGCGGTTACTCTAATCATGTTCCCTTTTTCAAACGATTACCTTCACGTCTTATTAACCCATCTATTTCACGGTGATATGTCTTTATTTGTGTACGGTCCGATGGAATGGCTAAGCGTGAGGCTGTTGTTCTCCTTTTTATGTGCTCTTTCTGTTATTTTACCCTTGTTACTATATGAGATTTTCGCTTTTATGCGACAGGGGTTATATCCGTCGGAGAGGCGATTTTTCCTGATTGTTGTTATTCCTTCGCTATGCTTGTATGGACTCGGCGCTTTCTTCGCCTATTACGTCGTGCTTCCCCGCGTTTTTGATTACATTATCGCCTACTCCGGCGAGATAGCGCTGGTGAGGCTTTCTGCTAAAAGGATTTTCTCTATTATCCTTTACACCGCTGTGGGATTCGGGCTGATTTTTCAAATCCCTTTAATAATGGCTTTAGCGGTAAAGATGAAGCTCGTCACTTATTCATGGCTCAAAGATAAGCGACTGATATTTTATGGGCTGATAATAGGAATCGCTCTCTTTGTCATCGCCGACCCTACGGGTATTTCAATGTTGATGGCGGTGGTGTCAATAGCTATGTTCGAGCTTGGATTACTAATAGCAAGATTCTCTTTAAAAAAGAAAGCTTGAAAAAATACGATATATTTATATACCTAAACTTAAAATATGTTATATAAGCAAGATAAGTTAAGTTAGGAGGTGCCAAAAAAAAACGATGATTGGAGGAATGCTTTTTATTGGAGGGATTGGACCAACTGAGATTGGGATAATAATATTGATAGTCATCCTGCTGTTCGGCGCTTCTAAGGTGCCGCAACTTGCCAGGTCTTTTGGACAGGCAATGGGGGAGTTCAAAAAAGCGAGGAAGGAAGCGGAGATTAACTACAAGAAATTTGAAGAATCTGTGACAGGCAGTGAAGGAGAGATACCAAAGGAGAAGGCGAAGGTAAAAGCGGCAGCGGAGACAAAGGGTGAGGCAGTAAACATAAAAGAAGTGGCTTCGTATATGGACATAGATACCGAAGGGAAGACCGAAGAGGAGCTAAAGAAGGAAGTTCAGGCAAAGCTGGAAGCCTCGCCTAAGTCCGACTAAGATTGCTATCGTGTATTAATCGGAAAAGGATGTTAAAGCTTGCATGCTTGGATTAGGTTAGTATTGCATGCATTTTTTTATTTTAAATTAAAAAATAGGGGGTTGTGGATTTTGCTCAAATTCCACAACCACTTTTTGTTCTTTTCTGTTTTTTTGGTTTTCTTATACTATTGATGATAGAACATAGGGCATGACTTCACCAAGAGATACGTTCGCACCAAAGAACACCGCCCTTCCCAGAAGTTCGCCGATTAGCGCGCACACAAACACTGCGAATGTAAGAGCCGATGCTTTTGTGATGTCCTTCTTCTTTAGCGGCAATATAAGCGCTGCCAAGCATACGAGTGTCAGAACAGCGCCCACTATCACTCGTGCATATAATAGCGTGGTGTAATCACCATGTAACATGTTTTTTAGTGTTTCCGCTTGAGCTAGTGTTGTGGCTTCTGTCACTCCAACTTGTTGTAACACGGATATGTTCGTAAACAGTGTGAAGAGCAGCACGATCACCATTACCAGCGCAATTCCCCACGTAGCCCAAAGAAAGCTCGCAAAACGTTCCACGGTTTCTTTTTTAAGCATGCATTTCGCTGAAAGAACTGCTGCTACTGCCGTTACGCCCACGAGTAGAGTAGTAACCAGGAAGAACAGCGGCGTTGTGTCTAAGTTCCACGAAGGCATTGTGGGCATCATGTACGCCTTTGCACCTATACCGAGGTACGCAAATCCCACAACCGCACCTAAGATTCCAACAACCTTCCTGAGCGGCATAAAAATCTTTGCTATCTTTGGTATTACTGGTATCCCCTTGAGACTGCCGTATTCTGGCTCAAATAGCCACAGCACCGTATATATCACCGCTAAGACTACAAACACCGTCAATGCTAAGGACTCTCTGCTCAGCCACGACGTAGCTAAGTTTGCGTTCATCGTCATCATCGCTTGTATCGGTCGTGCCTCGTGTGAGAGCATTGCTATCAGACCAATAACCGCGACCGGGACACTTACCCATGCCCCGGTCTCAAAGAACTTTGCCTCCTCCTTTCCCTTTGCGAGAAAGTCTGCGATGACCATTGCTATCAGTGCGCCCACTGCCATCTGACTGAATACCGTGAATACAACGTATGCTGTGTGGCTCATACTCCATTTACACCCCCACTTGCCTTTGCACCAATCTCCCAGCCACCCTCGCAGTATATATTTTTGTTATCTCCGTAACGTCCCCTGCAAGCCGTGCCTTGGTTGCGCAGAAGGAAACGCATGCTGCTTTTGGTTCGTGCTGTATTAAATTCCCCGCTACATCCTTCTCTTGTTCATATGGAACAACGCAGAAAGTGCATTTGTCCATTATTCCCCTGAGTTCAACAGGTCCTTTATCCGGATACTTCGGAGCCCCGAACGGGCACGCCCAACTACAGTATCCACATCCTATGCATTTGGCTTTGTCGTTTATCACAACACCATCTGGTCGCTTGGTTATCGCTTTCGTAGGACACGCTCTCAGGCATGCGGGGTCAGTACAATGCATGCAAGCCATTGCTACGTATTTCTCCCCTGGCTTTCCCTCGTTAAGTCTTATCACTCGTATCCTCGCTACACCTTCTGGAACACCGTTATGGTCTTTGCATGCGGCAAAGCAGCCTCCACAGTCTATACATCTGTCCACATCATGTAAGAATTTATATATTACCATTTTTTATCCCTCCTATGCCCTGTATATGTTACATTGACACACTTTCGTCTCTTGCATCTGAGTGTGAATGTCATACCCGTCAACGCAAATGATATTGACTGAATCCCCGACTACGATTTCACCGCATCCTGGTGGATATCTGTCCGCATAAGACACGCCTTCAAATATGCCTGCCCAGTGGTAAGGCATGAATACCGTCTTCCGCGTCTCGTCGTATGGTACTGCTTCCGTCACATAAGCTTTTACCTTGCATCTCCCCCTGAGCGTCTCTACCCATACGTAGTCATCTGTTATTCCTGTTTTATGCACATTAACACCGATTTCGCTAGCAAGTTTTGGATTCATCTCCACGTACATCTCTGGCTGAAGCTCCGCAAGATAAGCGCATCCTCTTGTTTGAGCACCGCCTCCCATGTGCTCCACCTGTCTGCCCGTGGTAAGAACGATTGGATACTTATCGACAATGTTCCTTCTCGCCTGCTGATTTGATTTATATGGTGCGGGTACTCTGTATTGGAATGCTACGTCGTCGTACGTCGGATACTTATCAATTAGGTCAGGTCTTGGACTCTCGATTGGCTCCCTGTGTATTGGAATCGGGTCTGCAAAGGTCCAAATCCATATTCTCGCTTTTCCTCTTCCGGTTGGTGGTTCGCCATCTGCAAGTGCACGCTCGATTTCCGCTGGGTCATAACCGTAGCCATACTGAGGAACTGGATAGTCCTCTCTCAACATTGACTCGCCAACGTGTTTACCAAACTTGTTCTCTGGAACGGTGTTGCCCCATTTCACTCTAAAGTCATGTCCTCCTCTGCTTACAGGTTTCGATGCATCGTACAATAGCGGCGTTCCACAATGCGTATCGTTCCAGCAAGGCCATGGTAGTCCCCAGTATTCCTTGAGAGCTTCTGACCACAGCGTATCCCTATCAAAGGTAGTATCATACTCCTGCTGCCTCTTCAGCCTCTCTGGGTCTTCTCGCATTCCAATGACTAACATCCCTGCTTTTAGCTCAGGCCAAACATCCTCTGAACGTGCGTAAGTGAAGTATTTCTTGAATGGTAATCCCGTCTTCTCCTCTAACTTCGCTGCAAGTTCCTGATATATCACGAAGTCTGACTTACTCTCCCATAGTGGGTCTATAATCTTATGCCTCCACTGAACTTGCCTGCCGGTGGTCGTTACACTCCCCGCTTTCTCGAATGATGTGCATGCAGGAAGCAGTATTATACCATCTGACCTCTCAGGCAATGCAGAAGCAGGACTTGCACGCGGGTTAACGATGACTATGAGGTCAAGCTTCTCCAGTGCTTCCTTCTGTCTCTTCATTTCGGTGACTGAATTTAACGCTTCACCCCACACAAGGCAGACTTTTAAGTTATGTGGCTGGTCTATTTGTGATTCTGGCATAATAACGCCCTCATACCATCTCGCAACTGTAAATCCTTTCTTGCCCATGAACTCCTTCGATGCAAACCTGCCGACCATCTCCTCGTATGGAATGCCCCATACCTCGCACCAGTGCTTCCATCCTTTCTCAGTAAGTCCGTAATAACTTGGTAGTAAATGCGCGAGTAAGCACATGTCGGTAGAGCCCTGGACGTTGTCATGTCCTCGTAATGCCTGGCACCCACCACCTGACCGTGCAGCATGCCCAAGAACTAATTGTAGAATCGCAGACATGTGGATGTTGTTCGACCCCACAGTATGCTGAGTCTGACCCATTGCCCAGAATATTGCAGATGGCTTATTCTCGTATAGCGTTCGTGCTATGTTCCTGATTGTATCAGCAGGCACCCAGGAGATGTCCTCTACCACTTCGGGCGTGTAGTTCTTTGCAACTTCCCATAAGTCATCGAATCCGATTGTCCTGTTCTTTATGAACTCCTTGTCGTGCCAGTCATTGTTCACAATGACATTAATGAGCCCAAGCATTATTGGTATATCTGTTCCAGGTCTGCACCAACCGAATATATCCGCCTTTGATGCGGTTTTTGTGCGCCTCGGGTCCAGAACGATTATTTTCGCACCCCTGTCCTTGGCTTCGAGGAAGTGCTGCATCGCCACTGGATGTGCTTCCGCAGCATTCGAGCCAAGGAAGAACAGGCATTTGCAGTGCCTCATATCGTTAATGTTGTTCGTTTGAGCGCCGAAACCCCACGTGTTCGCCAGTCCTTGGACCGTAGTGGAGTGGCATATTCGTGCTTGATGGTCAACATTGTTCGTGCCCCAGAAAGCAGCTAATTTTCTGTATATATAGCACTCTTCGTTATTCATCTTTGCCGAGCCCAGGAACATCACTGAATCTGGACCGTATTTGCTTCTCACTTCCGCCATCTTCGATGCAATCTCATCCAACGCCGCATCCCACGAGATTCGCACCCATTTGCCACCTTCCTTTTTCATTGGGTATTTTAATCTTCTCTCTGAGACCACCATTTCCCTAGTAGAAGCGCCCTTGGAACACATTCCCCCCGCATTTATCGGATGCGTCTCCCAGGGCTCCATGCCCGTAAACACGCCGTCCTCGACCTTTCCGTAGAATCCACAGCCGACTGAACAATGCGAGCATATAGATTTCACAAGCTCCGGTTTTGGTGCAAGCGCCGCACTCGCGGGTTCTATCAGTTTATCCACAAACTTCGTAGGATACGCGCCGACTTCACCGATTCCACTGATAGCAGCAGCCGTTCCTAAAGCCGCCAGTTTAGTGAACGTCCGCCGCGACATTCTGAAATCACTATAACTACTTATAGAATTCGTTCTTGTCGCCATATATTTCACCTCTTTTTTTCCCTTGAAGGCATTTATTTTTTACCTCCTACTGATAGATTGTATATTTACAGTATATAAAACTTGCGGTTTTTTTACAAGTGTGAACGAACATGAAGTTTTAGCCAAAATTCTTTTTAAAAGTGAACTTTCATTGGATTCCCTAAATTATTGTAAGGTTTTCCACCTTTTCCCTAAACATTTTAGGTTTTACCCCACACTTTTTCTTTTTTACAAAAAGAAAACCTGTGCTAAAAGAAAAAACAAAAAAA
>QBUL01000102.1 GCA_013180605.1 Candidatus Methanophagaceae archaeon GoMg1
CGGTGCACTCCGGCGTCATCATCTTTTCCAGCGCCTCTACCGAAGCTTCTGCTTTTCCCTCTTGAATGAAGCCTATTATCGTATTGGCTAAGACCACCGCCAGAATAACCGCGGTATCCATCCACATATCCAGAATGGTGGTAACGAAGGCAGCAGCGAGCAAGATATAGATTAACGCGCTGTGAAACTGCATCAGAAAACGGATGAGCGTGCTTCGCTTCTTGAACTTTAGCTCGTTATAGCCATATCTCTCAAGCCTTGCTTTTGACTCGCTGGTGCTGAGTCCCGCACTGCCTGATTCTACGGCTTCAAAAACATGTTCCACAGGCAGTTGATACCATCTTTTCTCTTTCTGCAATGCTCGATTCCTCCAATATAAATAAAAAGCATAAAGAGTTACAAAAATTTAAAATTATGCTACAAACATTCCTTTTCCAATCTTTCACTTTTGGCATCATCCAAAAACTCTTCTATGACTTTGGAAATAGTCTTTCCAACGCCGGGAAGTTTATCAAGCGCTTTTCTTTTACAGATTTCTGTTATACTTTCATTCAAATTTTCTATCGTTTGAGATGCTTTATGATAAGCCCACGCGGAATGCGGATTTGCTGATTTGAATTCTTTGAAAAAAGGCTATCAGCAGTAAATGATTTGCTACATCAAAATTTTCTTTACGTGGCTGTGCAAAACTTGGTGGCTCGATATAATTCTTTATCCCGTATTTCTTGCAAAACTCAAATGCAGATATATTTAACCTCACAATAATCCTGTGGAGGATTCTCCTGCTTGTCATATAAGTTCTCATATTTCTCCACAAGTTCTGGAAAGTTTTTCTTCAGGAGTTCAAAGAATCTTATGCGTTGATTACTTCTCAGAGTCATTGCCGCACCGATTAGAATATATTCTGCAGACTCAGATGCTCTTTTGATCACGTCTTCAATATTTTCTGGACCATCCAAAAGATAGGGTACAATAGGTGTAAAGTCAACACCTGCTTGCACACCACCCTCGTTTAATTTCTCAACAGCTTTTAATCTCCTTCCCGGCGAAGGTGCGAACGGTTCCAGATAGGGCAACAAATCCTTATTAAATGTTATAATTGTTAAGGAAACAGTACACCACGTCTGTCTCGCTATTTCTCGCAGTAAATCAATGTCTCTTAAAACTAAATCGCTCTTTGTGATAATATGAACAGGAAATCCATGCTCCGCTAAAATCTTCAATATCCTTTTTGTTAGCTCATATTTTTTCTCAGCGGGCTGATAAGGGTCGGTAACTCCAGACATAGCAACAACGTCCGGCTTGACCTTTTTAACCTCCTTTTCTAAGACTTCAGGAGCTTTCTTCTTCACATAAATTATCCTCGAGAAATCCTCATAGGATTCATGCACAAGATATTTCTCGGTTATGGCATCGCAATAATTGCATGCAAACTGGCAGCCACGATAAGGATTAATCCCATAACGATTCCAGAACCAATTGTCTCTGAACTTCTGTCTTTGTAGAATGCTCTTTGCTTCGATTTCAACGAATTTTACCATGTTATCTTTTCATTAAATCAATACCGGATTTTAAGACTAAATCTTGAATAGTAGATTTAACGAGTTTTGCTTTGGCTTTCATATCAGAATCAGATATTTTATTGCTCACAAATTTTCCCTTTGCTTCTTCTATTGCGCGGTTAATAACCTCAACCGGCAATACTATACATACCTTGCAATAAAAACTCATTGACCTCCCGTCATTGTAGTTATCCAGTAGATTTTCCACCAATAGTCTCCTTTCTCTTTGACCCTTTAGCCAGCTATCCAATCCCGACTTTTTAATCGCATCTAAATTTTCTTGAGCAGTTTTCAGGTCTTCTGGGTACTTAGCCAATCTTCTTTCATATCTTTCGCAAGGATACTCACTGCATTCTATGCAGGTAATCAAGCCCTTTTTCTTTACACAACATCGGTAGATGCTACACCAGTCGTGCTGTTCGCCTATTCTACAACCAATACATCTGCTCGGTGCTTTAGACTGGTATTTTGTGCATAACCCGCAGTATATTCCGCAACAGCCGACAAGTGATTCTTCTGCCGGATTCATTTTTGTCCCCATTTAACTCATCAAAATAGACAAGATTTCCGTCTGCTTTTCTTCTGGCAACTTCGTCATCCCATCCTTTATTATCCATCTCGCATCCTTACTCGGACTTGCTTTTGCTCATCTTGTTAAAAATTCTGCTACCTCATCCGGATTTCTCTTTGTTATTTCTCTCAAAACCCACGACATCGCTTTCTTTATGTCTTTCTCTTTGTCTTCCATAACTGTATCAAGAATCTCGAAAACCTCATTTGTTGTTTGAACCTTCTTGTATCCTCGCAAAGTCACCACTCCAAAACGCCTGATCCATTTATTCTCGCTCTTTATCCATTTTTCGGAGAGAGGCAAAACGAGTTCAGGATTGGAATACACTATTGGCTCCACTCCAAACATGGCAAGGTTGTCACAGACTGACCAGTTGTCAAGATCAGGTAATACCGAAGAAACAAAATTCAAACAAGTTTCTGGATTCTTCGGACCAAACTTCTCCATACATTTCCCTGCTATCTGTCTTGCTTCAAAAGAACCCTCGTTCCAGATAGTTTCTAACAACGACGGAGCTTCTGTTGGTTCTTTCTGGATAAATTTTCCTATCTCGGCAGCTATTACTCTTAAAATAGGAAGTGGAACGCCAAAAAACTTTCCAGTATCTGGAATTATCCGCTGGTAATTTTTTGTTGCGTCCTTATCCACGTAGGATTTAAGGAGTTCTTGCAATCCTTTTGTGAACTCCTCTGGCTTATCTACCTTTTCAAGCAGTTTCTTTGTTCTTTTTTGGATTTGTGATTTGTCCATATTTCAAAACCTATGGTTTTAAAGATGCTACTTTCTGCAAATGTATCTCATAGCCTTCCCTGGCTTTCTGCGCTTGTTCCTCAACCCATATCTCAAAACCTACCTCCTTAAATCTCTTATATCTATCCATCGTGTCCGGGTCGGCATAGTCCTTAAATTTGGAACATGGAAACTCTCCACATTCAAAACAGATACGCAATCCTTTTTCAATACAGCATTTCCTTACTTCACACCCAGGCGGTCCTCCACCTGCTCGACACCCTGGACACTTCGCGTTCTCGATGAACCATTCTAATCCCCGCACAAATTGCTTGAAATCGAACGCCCCTTCGGAACGATATTCGAATCCGTAGAGACCTGCAAATTCACTCATTTGCCTAGCTGTTTCTACAATCAGTCCATTATACTGTCCACAGCCGCCACAATAATCACCGCGTGGTGCAACTAAGTCATATTTTGCCATTTTCTCATCTCCTTGTTTTTATCTCTTATATCCATAACAGACAGATTTTACTTAACGGAACTAGGATAAAAGAAGTATCCCATTAGGGAAATTTGGACGAAACGAAGTGAAGTCTTTTATCCTTTGTTATATTCTCCGAACGATAGTGAGGGCGAAGCCCGACGAAGAGTCAAGTCGATCGCTATTGTCTTTCATTCCAAAATTTCAAAAAATCTTTTTTAAGCTTGATATCTCTCTTTAAATCGTGAATATATTTTTCAAAATCAATTTCTATACATCTGAGAAATTTATAAGGATTGATTTTTATAGATTTTGCAGAAAGTTCTATGGGTTCATTGTATCTTCCATCAATCATTACTAATTTTCTTGTCATACCATCATGAAATAAACCACTACGTACCTGAGAATAAAAGGTATCAAGTGTTTTTTTGTCTTTTTCTTTTAAACTAAAAATCCTTCTTAAGCCTGCATTAAAACAAAATTTGGAGTTCGATTTACTTGACATACCTTCTCTATATTGTTGGTTTCCCTCGATATAACTAATTGCTATCTGAAGAATAACAAATCCTGCCTCATTAGTATCAAAATCTTCATTGTATGGGAGATTTACTTTATTTCTTATTGTCAAATATTTTGCAACATCAAGAAACCAAGTTTTAACCATATCTTCGTAAATCATTATTTTCGTATCAATATCATCTATGTCATATTTTTGATTATTTCTGCGATCATATATCCACTTAGAGCTTTCGGGTTTTCTATAGAAATGTTTGCTAATTGCAACCATATTTTCAATAAAAAATTAGTTAAATAAATAATTTTCTTATGATTAGTGCCCGGCTTGATTGAATATAACGTCTTGCGGATAAAAGAAGTTGCTAAAGGCAATTTGGGGAAATCTCTGATTTTCCTTTTATCCGCTGTTATATAACCTGAACGGCAAGGTTGCGAAGCAACCGCGGAGTCCTGCCCCCTCCGTCTTTATTTTCGTTCTGCAAATCCTAAAATATAGCCATTGCAATCTTTGACATAGAATTCCTGCATTCCATACCAAACTGTTTCCAGTTCTTTCACTACTTCGGCTTTTGGTTTTATCTCCTGGTATAGCGCGTTTATATCCTCTACTTCGATGTAAAAGGACACGGAAGCGCCTATTGGCACACCTTTAAGTGGCGGCACATCATCTCCAATACTATCCGTTCTCTGAAACATCACTTCTACACCATCACGACTCATCATGGCGTAGATATACTTCTTTCTCTCTGTTAGTTCCTGCTCAACGCCACTTTTATCTTCCGGTACTGCCATTTCCAGTTTAAACCCAAGCACATCGCGATAAAACGCAACTGTTTTCTCGATGTCCGGAACCGCAAAATTTGGCGCAAGTTTTTTTAGTTCCATATTTTATACCTCCTTTGTTTAGCCTCGTTAATTTCTATGAGGTCCCTCCAATCTTGGTTATAGAAGCATCTGGCAGCTTCATCCCAACCTTTAGTAGACATCTTATTTTTCTTTTACAGGAATGCAGATATCCACGATATGGATTCCTTGTGGATGTTCCTCAGGATTATTTTGATAGAGCTCATAACAAGCACTATCAGCGGGTTGGTAGCCGTTTTCCGGCAGCCACTCGTCAAACACTTTATTCCAAGCTTTCTCGTATTCTTCGCTGCCTGCTAATTCAAATCGTGCCACTGCATATTTACCGCCCGGAACAGTCATCTTGCCAATTTCGCCCTCCACTTGAGTATCTTTGGGAACGATAATGCAGGCGTCCACTCTCATCTTCTCCTCATCAGTGATTTCCGGGTTGTCATAATAAACGGACAACATTTTGGTCTCTGGAAAATGCAATAGACCCCTTGGACCCGCCCATTCCGCCAGTTTCTCAAATAGCCTTCCAAAAAGCTTGCTGTCTCCCTTGTAAGGACCAATGTGGCGAACATAAGCCACATGAAGTTCCGGCATATCTTTTACTTGTACTTCCATATTGATTTTACCTCCTTTTTATAATTTAAAAGATTGGTTAATATAATATTCAACCTTTTTATTTTTAATATCTTCCTGTTGAAAGATTTTTAAGTGTCGTCTGTTTTTTCCGCTTCCTTCAAGAAAATTATCAGGATCTTGCATCTCCGCGCCTATGTCAAATTCAACAGATATATGCTTTTTCCGGATAAAGATTCCGCAAAACAACCTCTTATCGCTTACAAAGACCAAACCGCCGTATTTTATGTCTTCCTTTGCGCTTGGAGCTATCTCTAAAACTAATTTTCTTAAAGAAATTGCGATTTCTCCTTTGTCTTCATCAGCAAATAGAAGGTCTTGTATAAAGTTATCAATTTCAGGATTTGCTTTCGTGTTCATACTAATTCTCCTTGTATTTTTAAATATTCCTTTTTAGGTGGGGGCACAAGTTCATATAACGTTTCTGGTATATCTGAAGTTTTTGCCGAAGGCAAAAATTTGGGCGTAGCGAAGGGAAGCCAGATATACCAGGTTATACGCACCCTAAGGGTCGGAGCAACAGCGGAGGGTTCGTTCATGGCGCCTTAACCTCCCAGTTACATATGTCGTTTGCGCAAATCATTCCAGAGATTACAACCGCTTCAATTCCTCCTCCGGGGAAAGTTGAAGCGCTCGCTAAGTATAGTCCCTTTAGTGGAGTTTTAAAGTAAGGTCTTTTAACTCCCAGTGATTGATCAAAGGAATAAAGTGCGCCTTCAGGCATAGAAGTGTATCTCTCAAAAGTTATTGGCGTCGCCGCATCTTGAACGATTATATGCTTGCTCAAATCAGGAATAACTTTCTCGGCTTTTTGGATTAGCATTTCAGCAAATTCCTTTTTCTTTTGCAAATACTCTTCTGTCCCTCTTTCTGGAAAATCGTGGTAATCAGCATCACTCAGTATTGTAATACTGGCTTTATCTTTTGGTGCTAAACTGAGATCGGCATTTGAATTAATAACAACTTCACAATCCAGGTCCAGATTTTTAATAAGCGTCGGATAGTTGAGTAAATCCATATCAACGCCTAGGAATAGCATAAAAACAGAAGGTGACATTTTCAGTCCCTTTATATATTCAATAAATTCTTTATCTAAGTTATCTTCCCCAACGAGTTCTATAAATGTGGTCTTAGCGTTTGCATTAGCTACAATAATAGAAGCTTTAAAATTTTTGTCCCCAACTAGCACTCCTCTAACTTCTCTGTCTTCAACCAATATTTTATCCACTTTATGCTTGACTAAGACATTGCCACCATGACTTTCAATGAAATCCTTAAAACTATCTGCAAATCTTTGTGCGCCTCCTTTCGGAAAATAACCTCCATAAAGATTAAAGGAAATACATGCCTCAAGTGCACTACTTGCGAGAGTTTTCTCAGGTTCTGTCCCAATATAATCCAATTGAGCACAAAGTAGTGTTTTTAAGTCTTCATTTTTAAAATGTTCATCGAGTTTCTGTTTATATGTCTTGTTCGACCAGTCGTAATAGTGAGGGTGCTGTCTTGGATAATCCAAGAGCTTTCTTTCTCCAAAAACCTTTGCAATCAACTCCCCTGGCAAAGGGGTACCATAAACTTCTGTATCTTTATAGCATTCATCATAAGCTTTTTTAGCATCATTGAAGAAGGCTGGAATGTTTTCTTTTTCATCAGGAAACATCTCTAAAAGTAGTTTTATGAATTCTTCCAGATTCTTTGATTTTATATCTCTTCCTTTGAAAATATATTTTGTGCTATTTTTCACAAATAAATCGTCTTTTTTCAGTCCAAGTTCACATAGAAGATATGTAAGAGGCCCTTTCTCCCATAACCCACTTACATCCTCTACTCCAGTATTAAAAACAAACCCCTTTCTCTTGAAAGAAGAGCAGTATCCACCAACTTGATAATGCTGTTCTATAACCAAAACCTTGTAGCCTCTCTTTGAAAGTAGGGCGCCACAAGCTAAACCACCTATCCCAGAACCAACGATGATAACATCATATTCGTTCTTTCCCTTAAGCTTTTGTGGGTCTACTTCAACGCTCCAGTCATATTTCTTGAATTCCTTTGTAATGAAATAAGCAGGTGCTTTCAAAGGGAAAACAATTGAGAAGACTATACCGAAGGCGATTAAAATGTTTGAAAGGACTACTGTAAAAGTTTTAGCAAGAAGCAAAAATATGATTGCGTTTAATAGAAAAATTACCATCCAAACTATTGTGATAAGGTTGTTTATAGCTAAAAACGATTCGTCCTTCCAGTAAATTTCCGGATAGTCTTTTTTTGAACTTTGTAAGGTCCAAGGTTGCTTGATGATTAAAGAAAAGAGCGCCATAAAGAATAGGACAGAATAACCCAGAAAACCATTGCTTCCCATAAATATATATAAATTGAAAATAAATGTGCCCACCGTAGCTATGCTGAAATAGAGGACAGAAGTGAGATCCATCAGATTAAAGTCCCGTTTGCGGATTTGTGGAACCACTAGAAGCAAAGAAATTGCAAGAGGAACAACTATACCCAACTTGTTTCCCATTCCACACAATATCCAGTAAATAATCCACGGAATAAAGGAAACAAGTATGTAAAGCATGCCAGGTATTTTTCTTTCATTGTCGTGTATATTTCTTTTCATTTCTTATACCTCCTTTAAAATTTCCTATGCGCCATGAACGAATTGCGTATAACGTAGTATATCCGAACTTGGTTCGTATATACATCCCTTTAACTGAAACTTCTCACACATTTTTCGCCTCAACAAAAAAGACAAAAACAGGAGGTGTAACCCCCCGTGTTTGTTCCTATCCCCCTTCCTTTATTCTCGCCACCGAGGTATTTTTGGCATCATTTCATCCGCCATCTTCTCTGCTTCCTCTCTTGTTTTACCCATAAATTTCATCGCTGCGTTTATACTGCCTCCTCTTACCTGCTCTTTAGTCGCCAAATCGCCACTTTGCTGGTCCTGGCAGTGGATGCAATATCGGTCGTCAAATTTAGATGTCGTCTTTTCATCAAGCGGCATCCCGCAACTTTCACATTGGTTCATGTTTTACCTTTTGGGTATCTTTATCCTGTATCCTTCATCTGTATATTCAACGTCCAATTCCAAGCCCAGTTTCTCAGCTCTCGGTTTGAAATAGCCTTCAATGCATCCTCTTTGAAAATCTTCTTTACTTATAGGCAACAGTCCTTTTTTTATGAGATTTATCGCCGTCATCAGGAATCCATCTCTCTTCAGGTTTAATGTCGCTTCACCGGGATTTCCATCAACTTCGACATCGCTCCCCATTAGATTCTCGCGAACCATCGCCTCGCTCATCGCAAAGCCAATTGCATTATCTTTGCCCTGTGCCTGCAACATATTTGCATATTGTTGCGCGGTCATTTCCGAATATTCGCTCATCTTCTCCGTCCCCATTTGCATAATAAAGCCAATATCTACTTGCTTGTTCAGCACGAATATCTCCCTCATCATTTCCCATTTCTCTTCTTCCGATAAAGTTGGTATTTCCATTTTTCTTTCACCTCATTTCATATCTATCTATTGCAATTGACAAATAAATATGTTTTATCTCTTTTTATTTGATCTTATTATACCAATACCTCGTCCCACCAAGGAATTCATCAATC
>QBUL01000101.1 GCA_013180605.1 Candidatus Methanophagaceae archaeon GoMg1
TAGTTCCGTGATATCCTTTGTCACGGTACACGACCTCTCCTTCTCTGGATAAGTCGACCTGGCTATCGTGAACCGATGCCGTGGTCGTCTCGAGATCCCGTATGAGCCCGTAGTCCATGTCCGGCTTACTGTGGAGCTTGTAGCCAAAGAAGGATTTACTGCCTTTCTTTGCCCATGTGCCATCCTTGCTTCTCCTCGTTTTCGCTTCGTTCCCTCGTGGCATATCCGCCTTAGCATGTCCGGGATCAGAAGTAATAAAAGTCGCATCTTGAGCTACTCCTCGCTTTACTTTTAGACCCCTAGAATCGAGTTGTCGCTGAAGTTCCGCCCATATTGCTCGGTCTTTACCTGTTTTCGCTAATCGCTCCCGGAAATACCAGACCGTGGTAAAATCAGGGATAACCGCTGGAAATCCAAGAAACTTCCTGAACGAAATCCTGTCAGTAACCTGCTTTTCGAGTTCTGGGTCAGATAGACCATGCCATTGCTGAAGCACTAACAGCTTGACCATTAATACCTCATCGAGGTTTGGTCTGCCGCCTCGCTCGCTCTTGTTCTCATACATCTCCCCCACTATCCGACGAAAAGCTCCCCCGTCTATCACTGACCCAATCTCCATTAGCCTGTCTCCGAGCTGTTTAACTCGCTCATACTCCTCATTAAGTGCAAAATCGATAATGGACTTCATTATGTTTATGTTTATATCAATAACAACATATAAACTTTACGCTTTTAGCGTTTTGGGGGGTCAATTTGTGCATCTTTTTTCTCGTGATTGGTTCCATCAGCTCCCGTTGGTTATATGATTTTTTGACTGTCTTCTTCAAGGAGTGGAAGTTTTTCAAAATTCTCTATAAATTCACCACCATCTCTACCACTTCTTGTGCCGCCCTTGCATTCATCAGATAATCATCCACAGTTGCGATTAGCGACCCTATTTTTTCGGCTTCAAGATATGTCACCACATGGTTTTCCTTTATCACGGTCTTCATATTGTCCATATTATCAGGCATTAACGACTTCGCTACCAAATCCGCCCTTGCCCCTATTATCTCGATTTTCGCTTTTATTTTCATTTTAATGCTTAATTTAATTTAATTCCCACTTAAAATAAAATATTGACACAGATTAACGCAGATTAACACAGATGAAAATATCAATGCCGTTAAAAATACCCCAGCCAGCCCAACAAAACAAAAGAAAGAAAAAATCCGTGTAAATCTGTGTCTTAAATAGAAGGAAGTTATACTTTATATACAATAACAATCAGGTAAAATGAAAACGATTTTATTGGCAGGTGGGTATGCAAAGAGGTTGTGGCCACTGACAAAGGATTGCCCCAAGTCGTTGCTCCCCATAGCGGGTAAGCCAATAATCGAGTATATCCTGGATGGAATGGAGCACATAGGCGAAATTGAAGATGTATTTCTATCCACGAACCGCAAGTTTGAAACAAAGTTCAAGGACTGGCTCGAGAACTACCGAAGCAGTAAAGAAATTAGACTGGCGATTGAAGAAACCCGAACTGAAGAGGACAAATTGGGTTCAATTGGAGCATTAAATTTTTTGATTGCGCATCACGGACTCAAGGAGGATTTGTTAATCATAGGTGGTGACAATCTATTTGACTTTGACTTAAAAGAATTGATAGCGTTTTACAGGACTAAAAAGAAAACCGTAGTGCTTTTATATGATATGAAGGATAAGGAGCGAGTAAGGGGGAAATACGGTGTTTTGGAAATAGATAGTGATTTAAAGATTATCAATTCAGAAGAAAAACCTGAGAACCCCAGGTCAACTTTAATCTCTACTGCTTGTTATATATTCACAAAGGAGGATTTAGCGTTGATTGGCGATTATCTGGCGGCGGGGAATAACCAGGATGCCATCGGATTTTTTGTGTCCTGGTTGTGTAAAAGGAGTGCCCTGTACGGCCTCGTTCATAGCGGGCTCTGGTTTGACATAGGAAGCTTTGATAATTACGAGCGTGCAAATGCGGTTTACGGAAAGAAATTGAAGGAGCAATAAAAGAAATGTTCGACTACGTGGTGGTTGTGGTCAGTGACGATTCAGAAGTGGCGAGATTGAAGCTTTCTGCGCCAAGAAAAGGTGTCCTTCTCGACTCAATCTTTGTGCCTGTTCCCGAAAGCGGATGGAATGGCGCTGCGGGCAACGGGCTTGGTACGCTGTTCGCAATAGAAAATGCGAGTAAGGCGATAGAGAAAGACCTCGTGGAAGAAGTGGAACAAGGAAAAAGTGTTCTTATCGTGCATACCGCAGGTGAGGGGACCAGAAACATACTCACAAGGACTTGTAAGAACAAAGCCTTTGTGGAGGTTCCCAACCTAACGATTCTGGAGGGCGTGATAAAGCAGTTCCAGGATTTTGCCATTCCGTCCCGTATCATGGTTACGTGGGGCGACCAGTTCTTGTTATTCGTAGATAGCGCAGAAGAGATAAGGAAATACGCACAGAACACGCATGTCATGCTCTTTGGCTTAAGGGCAGAACTCACAGAAGAGGTTGCAAGTAAATACGGTATTCAAATAGTCCGGTGCGCTGAAAAAGAAGGTTGCGAACTTCTCGATTTTGATGATACACGTAACTACGAAGTGGTGAAAACGAAATTGCAAAAGCGAGCTGGTGGTGAAGTAATGGTGAACATGGGGATGTTTGCGATGAGCGGAGTTTTGGCTGAACGTATGCTCGATGCGTTCGGCGATGAGCTTGAAACAAGAAAAGGGCGGTTTAATTCAGATGAGCTGTGGCAATTGTGGGTTTCACCTGAGCATGGAGCTGAAGCTGATTACTGGCTCCGTGAGCGGGCAGACCGATTAAAGAATGAGATATTTCGTGCAGAGCCAGAGCCGCTTGCGCTGATAAAAAGCTTTTCTTTAAGCGATAAAACCGCATGGCTGGATTTCGGCACGAATGAGAGTTATTATGAAAATGTGATGCGGATTCTGGCTGAGGATGATGTTGGAAGGAGATTACGAGAATTTTTGGGTGTTGAAATTAAAATTTCTTCGGTAAAAAACGGGTGTGAAGTTTTGGATTCTGTATATGAGCATGTGGAATTTGATAAAGGGTTGGTAAAGAACAGCGTTATATCGAACTCAACTGCTAAATACGCACAGCTCGAGCAGGCTTGCGTGATAAATTCTAAGTTAAACAAGATATGGGGAAAGAACTGCGTTGTTTACAACGTGGTTGACCATGCGGAACTCGAACTCGAAGATTGCTTCCTCGTGGATGTGTTCCATCCGAAGGAAGGGCGGATAAGGCTTAAGATGCAGATTGGGGCAGAGAAGGAGGACAAAGAAAAATGGTGGGACTCTCGACTTCCGGGGAACGATTTTTCGCTGAGCGAAATTGCAGACATGATGAAAGGCGTTTCTGAATACGAAATGGAGGTTGCGAAGAAGAAGTTTGTGGATGTCGCTGAGATACCTATGGAACGACCTTTGAAAATCAAACCATTTGTGGAGCACAAGCCCTGGGGTTACGAGTTCTGGTGCGTTTCACCGAGGAATTATTGCGAAATCGAAACCGGAGGCGTAATGCAAAGATTCACATTGGATGAACTAACTTGTTTGTTCCCTGAAAAGCTTGCAGGTCGAATTTTGGAGAAATTCCCGCTGATTGTGAAGATAATAAAAGCGGATGAGAATCTGTCTGTGCAGACGCATCCGGACGATGCGTATGCGATAAAACTCGGCGATGTGTTCGGTAAAGAAGAGGCGTGGCACGTGCTCGAAGCATCAAAAGAAGCGAAGATTTATCTGGGATTCAGTGATTTTATGGACGCAGCGGGCTTTAAAGAAGCGGTAAAACGAGAAGAGTTTCTATCGTGTTTGAACGCGTTTGATGCGCACGTTGGTGACGTTTACCACATTCCTGCTGGTGTTATTCATGCATTAGGCGCGGGAACAAAGGTGTACGAAGTAAGCACTGCGTCTGAACGAACTTTTCGGATATATGACTATGGTAGGGGGAGGGAACTTCATCTGGAGGATGCTATGAAAGTGTTGAGGTTCGATGAAGTAGGATGTGGTAAGGATTTGAAGAAGGTGCATAAGCTTTTGCATAAAGAGCGAGGAGGCGAGGAATATATGCTTTTGAGGGGTGATAAATTCGAGCTGCGGCTTTTCATGGTGCATGGCAAAGGAGTAAAAGTTTTTACTGAAGGTAAGCTGCAAGTGCTTACGTGTGTGCGTGGACAGGTCACGCTAAAATCCGAATCAAACACGAACAATGCAGAGCTTTCTTTAACTCCAGTGGAGACTGTGTTAGTGCCAGCGTGTGTTGAGAGGTTCGAGATGAGTGGCGAGGGGGAGGTTGTATGTGCTAATTTTATTAAAGCCTAATGTTATTGTTTAAATGATGACAGTAGATAGGGACAACTTTAGAGAAAAACTCTTGGCGTATCTGAACCAATATCTATACGATATTCAAGATTCTGATGGTAATTGGACGGTAAAGGGCTTTATTGATGTTTTTAAGAATGTTTACACGATTTCTCTCGATACAAAGGTGATTTCAAAGGTTTTAGAGATTATGCTATTCCCTAAAATCCGGCAGTTTGCGATAGAGAACAATTTTGACATCGTCTTAAGCAAAGAGCAGAATTTTTATCCTGACATCAGTTTTATCGGCAAAAATAACGGCGAGAAGATAGCATTGGATATAAAAAGTACATATCGAACGTCAAAAACCACAGCGTCAGGATTCACGCTTGGAGCGTTCACTGGCTATTTCAGGGATAGAACCAGCAAAAAGAATATCACGTTTCCATACGGCGAATACAAAAAGCATTACGTGCTTGGAATCATATATACGAAGCAGGATGAGCATATAGATGAATATAAAATCTATTCTATTGCAGAACTCAAAAGGATTCTTTCTGTAATAAAGGATATTGAATTTATCCTGCAGGAGAAGTATAAAATCGCAACTGACAGACCTTGGAATAGTGACAGTAAGGATATTGCTTCAACGACAAAAATAGATGAACTGAGAGAAGGAAGCGGTGTTTTTGCAGATTACGGCGTGGATGTATTCGATGATTATTGGGTGTATTACATGACAAATGACATGGCACATCAAGTTGATTTGCCAAAACCTCCTTATCGTAATATAAAGGAATATTTTGAATATAAACCAGCGGTATATCAAAGGTTTATGGAGGTATTTAAAATCTCAAGATAACTAATAGGGAAAACAGTTACTATGGAAAAAGTTACAAGGATAGGATTAGAAAACTCATCATTAATGCCACACATAGTAGTAGCTCCGTTTTCAAATTCGGTTTATGAAAGAATATGGTTAGAGAACGGGGTACACAAATGCGAATTTGTCACAGCATCAGACTGTGTGGCTGAGTCTATTGATGTAATGCTAAAATATTCACAGTATCCACTTGAAAAGATTGAGCAAATGAGGGACGTATCTCAACCGCATGAAATAACCCCTCTATCTGTTCAAGCGATCAAACACATCGCAGAGACTCGGTATAACGCTAAATGGATTTTCTTTTTGAGTGATGTTGTTGCAAAAATAGACCAAAATTGTGATCGAACTGAATTTTGCAATCAACTAATAAAAGCAATAAACGAAAAATTTGATAGTTATAGACGCATGCTGACACCAGTTAATGGTATTTTAACAATAGATGTCACAAAAATACTTCCTTATTGGGGCTATCATAAAATTGACAATAGTTTCTTGAAGGAAGAAAAGGCTATAAAAATAAGTGTGAGGGAGACCATTTCACAAGAAGGATATGAGGAACAATATGAACCATGGATTACTAATTTCACCTCAACGTTAAAGAAGGATCTGACAATAAATTCCAAGAGAGATATGTATCATTATCATATACTCCGTTCGTTAGGCTGCAATGAGATATGGGTTGGAAACGAGAAATTCAATAAACATCTATGTCCTTGTCCTTTATGCAAAGACAGTTCCGGGATAGTTGGAAAAGACCTTGTGCTATTAAAAAAATGTTGAAAGGAGTGCCATCATTCGACGGAGTATTTGTCGCTGGGATTAGATGAGTAAGGATGTTAAAAAAAAAATGATAATAGACAAAACCACATATCGTGCGAACGACATAAGGGGCATTGCAGACACCCAGCTCAGTAACGACTTTTGCACGTTGACTGCTTTAGCTTACGTAGAACTGCTGCGTAAGCACCGCCGTAAGGAACCGCAAGAACTAACGGTTGTCGTTGGTAAGGACGTCAGAAACAGCTCGCCGCGACTAAAAACCGCCTTTGCCGATACTCTCGTGAGCAGAGGTGTCCATGTCATAGACATTGCACCCGCTGAAAAGGTAAGTTCCACACCACTGATGTATTTCGCCACCTGGCTGTTCGATGCCGATGGCGGTGTTGAAGTCACGGGAAGTCATCTGGATAAGGAATGGAACGGCTTCAAACCCTGTATTGGTTCTGAGAGCGCTAGGGAGAATCACATACGTGAGATGTTTCAAACCGCAAAGAAACTCGAAGATGCGTTTAAAACCGGTTCCATGCTCTTCCCCAGCACTGTTAAAGACGAACTCGAAGAAGTGGACGTTCTGCCAGATTATCATGCTATGATAGCTGCGAATGTTATTCTGCGGGACAGATGGGAAGAACTGGTATCACGCGCCCTTTCAGGTGATTGTTCGCTACGGAAGGCACTTTCAATCGCACTGCAAGAGATTGAGAAACTGCCTGGAGAGAGAATGAAACCGCTAACCGGCTTAAAAATCGTTTATGACGCGGGAAACGGAACTACGGGAGTAATCGCACCGCCAATCTTCCGCGATTTGGGTGCAGAAGTATTCGAGCTTTACTGCGAGCCCGATGGCAACTTCCCGCATCACCTGCCCGACCCGACAATACCGGGGTTCTTAAAGGATTTGCATGCAGAAGTTCAGCGTAAAAATGCACACATCGGGCTGTCTTCTGACTGTGATGGCGACCGTGCAGGCGCAGTATCGCCTCTTGGACGGAACATAATCGGGGAACAAATTCTCGCTCTGCTCTGCAAGCACATCTTAAAAGAGCATCAACATGCTAAAATCGTTTACGATACGAAATGCTCGGATGCGATACGAGAGATAATCACGGAGAATGGAGGCGTGCCAGTGGAGTGGAAGACCGGGTTCTCTTTTATAAAGACGAAGATGGATGCGGTTGGTGCAGTTGCAGGTGGCGAGATGTCGGGGCATATGTACTTCGCAAAGAACAATCGTGCAGACGATGCGGTATTCGCTTTTTCTGAACTTTTACTGCTCACCGCCGCTGAATCACATCGCAAAAGAAAAACGGACGTGGTTGACGAAATGCTTACGGACTTTTTGAAACGATACGTGAACACACCGGAGATACGGATTCCAGTGGTGAGCGATGATGAGAAGGAGCGTGTTTCCGATGCCGTGGAGAACTATTACCGTGCGCTTGCGGTAAAAAACCAGGGAGAATACAAAAGAAGAACTGATGAAGCGGGAAACGATATAGACGGCGTAAAGATAGAGTTCGTGAAGGAGAACGGCTGGGCACTTGTGCGCCGCTCAAACACTTCTCCAGTGATTATCCTCCGGATGGAGGCTCGGAACGAAGAAGGACTTAGAACGATTGAAGAGCACGTGATAAAGAAGTTCTCGGAGTTCAACACGGTGGACCTGAACGCAGATGAGTACGTGCGAGAAATAGTGCAAAGGATAAAGTAAAGCTTTTTAAATAGGCATGATATATATTATAAGGGGAGGGGAAAAGAAAAGAGGTGTCTGAGTGGCTTATTGCGAAGCTTTTACTCCTGTTTGTATTATTAATCTTATCCGGATTCTTCTCCGGCTCTGAAATCGCGCTGATTGGTATAGGTAAACTAAGAGCGCGGGCTTTGTTAAAGCGCGGTGTGAAAGGAGCAGAGAGGATAGATAAATTGGCGAGCGACCCTGAAGCTGTTCTCACTACCGTGTCCGTCTGGAATAATATAGTGAATATTGCAGCATCGGCAGTAGCTACTTCTCTCGCAATAGACTTCTTTGGTAGGTTACATGGTGTGGTCATTGCAATCGGCGTGATGACCTTTTTAATCCTCACGTTTGGTGAAATTATACCCAAGATGGTTGCTGCTCACCAGTCGGAAAGATTTTCCATCACTATTTCCAGACCCATAACGTTTTTGGTTTCTGTTTCCCGACCGATTACAATTTTTTTTTCCATGATTACATCCGCGTTTGAAAAGCAGCTCCTGGGTATGAAATGGCACGGGAAAAAGTTAATAACCGAGGAGGAGATGGAGACGATGCTGGACATAGGAGAAGAAGAAGGAGCAATTGAAAAGGACGAAAAGGAGATGATGAAGGGTGTACTAAGGCTTGACGAAATCGTGGTGAAGCACGTGATGACACCAAAGGAGGAGATGGTGTGCCTGGAAATCAACCAAACCGTGGATTCCGCAGTAGAAGTGATAAAAGCGAGTGGATACACAAGAATTCCCGTTTTTAAAGTCACAAAGGATAATATCGTGGGCATTTTATATGCTAAAGACCTGCTGATAACCGCGAATGAGAATACAAATTTAAAAGGCAAAGTTTCGCTAAGTGAACTCATGAAACGTCATCATTTTGTACCTGAGACGAAAAGGGTGGACGACCTGCTTGAGGAGTTCCAGCGTGGTAAATTCCACATCGCCATTGTCGTGGACGCTGCGGGAAGAACAAAAGGGTTGGTCTGTTTAGAGGACCTTCTGGAAGAGATAGTAGGTGCTATATATGATGAATACGACATAATAAAAACAAGCAAGAAAGAATAATTTTTGATAATCGGACGCAGATGAACGCGGATAATCAGGATTTTAAATTTAATTTAATTTTGGCACTAAACCGGAAGTTAAACATAAGGCATTTGATAATTTGAGGAAATAGTTTTCTGCGTAAATCTGCGTCCTAAAT
>QBUL01000181.1 GCA_013180605.1 Candidatus Methanophagaceae archaeon GoMg1
CTTCCTGAAGCGCTCCTTCTGCTTCCTCTACGGTCATGTCTTCTCCACCCGTCACGTTTACCAGTGCGGATTTCGCTTCCGACACGTCAACTTCAAGTAATGGAGAGCTTAGCGCCCTTCTCACTGCTTCGACTGCTTTGTTCTGACCGTCCGCTTCGCCAAAACCTATCATTGCCATTCCACCATCTTTCATCACCGTGCGCACGTCAGCAAAGTCGAGATTTATAAGACCCGATTTGGTTATCAGCTCGGTTATCCCCTTGACTGCACGCATCAACACATCATCGGCGACTCGGAACGCATCATTTAAGGGCAACCGTGGAACGGTATCCAATAACTTGTCATTTGGTATAACGATAAGCGTATCGGTATTTTCACGTAGTGCTTCAAGTCCCATATTGCAATTTTCCCTTCTTACCTCGCCCTCCGCGTGAAAAGGCAAGGTAACCACACCAATGGTAAGAGCACCCGCGTCTTGCGCCGCTTGTGCGACTATGGGCGCTGAACCCGTCCCTGTACCGCCACCTAATCCGCAGGTTACAAATACCATATCCGCATCATCCACGATTGATTTTATGTCGTCTTCGTTTTCCCTCGCCGCTTCCTCCCCTAACCTCGGAATGCTTCCCGCGCCAAGCCCTCGCGTTGTCTTCTTCCCTATCAATAGTTTTCGCTCCACTTTTGAGAACAGTAAATGTTGTGCATCGGTATTCAGAGCAAACAGATCCGCTCCAAAAATGCCCTCCTCGGTCATCCGCTGTATTGAGTTAGAGGAGTATGTAAGAATACTGAAGTTGGCGAAGCGACCAAAGAGAGATGAATTTTTCAAAATTTCTAAAATCGCGGGTGCCGCAATGGGACTGATCGGCATTATTGGATTCTCTATCTATCTTTTGATGTCGGTTTTGCCCAAGGGGATTTGAATAATCATGGATAATAGTGTATACGTAGTAAAAACAACGGTTAATCAGGAACGAGCAGTTGCAAATTTAGTTGAGAGCACGATAAAAGAGAAAGAGAAAAGTGAGCATGGAATAAAGGCGATTTTAGTGCCTGAGGAGCTAAGAGGATATGTGCTGATAGAAGCTTCTTTTTCCGACGCCATAGAGCAACTAATTCAAGATATCCCCCACGCACGAGGGTTAATCAAGGGGGAACTGAGCTTAGAGGAGGTGGAGCATTTCCTCACGCCTAAACCCTCCGTAACAGGAATGGTAGAAGGCAGCATAATAGAAGTAATATCCGGGGCGTTTAAGGGTGAACATGCGCGGGTGAAAAAAGTTGACGAGGTGCATGAGGAAATCACCATTGAATTACTTGAGGCAATGGTCCCGATACCAATCACCGTTAGAGGCGACAGCGTAAGGGTACTGAGCAAAGAGGAAAAGAGCTGAGACACAGATAAATAACGAGAAAGGATAAATGACAAACGAAGACGTCTGCATCTTAATACCGACGTTGAATGAGGAAAAAGCAATAGGAGAAGTCATAAGGGGTTTTAAAAGCGAAGGGTTTGAAAATATCTTTGTCATTGATGGAAATAGTGAGGATTCAACGAGGGAGATAGCAAAGAAAGAAGGAGCAAGGGTAGAAGTTCAGCAGGGAAAAGGCAAAGGGTCTGCAGTTAAGCAGGCTTTCGAAGTCATAGAAGACGAAATAATTGTGATGATTGACGGCGATGGGACTTATTCGCCTTTAGAGGTAAGGAAATTACTTGACCCAATACGCAACGGCGAAGCGGAGCACGTTATAGGTAACCGATTTGCTTATGGCGGTGCGTTTGCAATACTGCATAGAATAGGAAACTGGGTGCTGAACAAGGTCTTTGGCTTTGGCTATGGCGTAAAATTGAATGATATATTATCGGGCTATCGAGCACTTACGCGAGACGGTATGAAAAAGATGAATCTCGAGAGGAAGGGGTTTGAAATAGAAGCAGAGATGGCAATCGAGTCGGTAAAGAGGGGCATTCGGATAAAGGAAGTTCCTATAGAATATAAAAAAAGGGAAGGGCAGTCAAAACTCAATTTTCTACGCGATGGCACAAAAATAGTCTATACGCTGTATGTGCTTGCGAGGACACATAACCCCGCCTTCTATTTCGGCGTCATCGGCTCCTTGTTTATCGCTGTTGGCATCCTAACAGGCATTTACGTTGTGGTAGATTGGTTCAAGGGGATAACACGCGTGCCTCTTACGGTGTTTACAGCTCTGATGGTTATTTCAGGTGTGCAGTTCCTCATATTTGGATTATTTGGTGATTTGCTTGTGACGCTGCAGAAAGAAACGATAGAAGCGTTAAGAGGTAAAGATATAGGTAAGGGTAAGAGCAAGGGAGAGGGAAAGAAGTGAAGGAGAAAGAGGGGAAAGAAGAAAAGGAATTGAAGTCTGCAATAGTACAGGATTACGAAACGGGAGAGGTTCTCATGCTTGCGCACATGGATGAAGAGGCGCTGAGACTTAGCAGAGAGACGGGGAAGGCGCACTACTGGAGCAGGAGCAGGAGAAAACTGTGGCGTAAAGGGGAGATTTCGGGTAATGAGCAGATAATAAAAGATATTCTGATAGATTGTGATGAAGATGCGGTGCTGTTGAAGGTCAAACAGATCGGCGGGGCATGTCATACAGGATACCGATCGTGCTTTTACCGGAAGATAAACGGGGAGATAGTAGGGGAGAAGGTGTTTGAGCCCGAGGAGAAATACGGTAAGGGGGCAGATAAATGAGGGGTTTAGCGGTTTAGAGATTTAGGGGATTAGAGGTTTGGATAAGCGAAAGAATAAGAATAAGGCGCTAAAAGGCGGAATTATAATTCTAAGCATCCAACACGCTCTATATCTAAAAGGATATTCACTGATTATCTAAGATGCCTTTTTATATAGTAATGTACTATATACAAAATGGTGATGCAAAGTGCCAGAAGACAACGTGATATATGTCGGAAACAAACCTGTGATGAGTTATGTCCTGGCGGTAGTGACGCAGTTCAACAACGGCTTCGACGATGTGGTGATAAAAGCGAGAGGAAGAGCGATCTCAAGGGCTGTAGATACCGCAGAAGTGGTGAAGAACAAGTTCATGCCGAACGTAGAAATAAAGGACATAAAAGTAGGGAC
Source organism: Candidatus Methanophagaceae archaeon GoMg1 (assembly GCA_013180605.1). Taxonomy (GTDB): domain Archaea; phylum Halobacteriota; class Syntropharchaeia; order Alkanophagales; family Methanospirareceae; genus QEXZ01. The sequence goes on from QBUL01000181.1 coordinate 3,117, forward strand.
AGAAGTGATAGAGGGAGAAGGAGGAGACAAAGCAAACGTTTCCTCTATGGAAATAACAATGAAGACAAAGGCGTGAATGGAGAGAAAGTGAAATTACATCAAGAAAAGCAAGTCTTTTTCTCCTATTTTTATTTTTTTAATTAATTAATTAATTAATTAATGATCTATTTATACTGTTGTTATGTTCACCAAGCGGCATCTTATTTCGACACGTGAGTTCTCAAAGGAAGAGATAGATTATATATTAAGTAGAGCAGAGGAGTTGGAGGCATATGCCCGTGGGAATGGGAAAGAAGGAAAGGGTAGAAAAAGCGACCTATTGAAGGGCAAAATACTTGCCAATCTCTTCTACGAACCCAGCACCAGGACAAGGTTTTCATTTGAAACTGCGATGAAGCGGTTGGGTGGAGAGGTAATAAATCTGTCATCAATAGAAGCAAGTTCGGTGGCAAAAGGCGAAAATTTAGCTGATACCATAAGGACGGTGTCGGGCTATTGTGACGTAATAGCGCTCAGGCATCCGCGGGAAGGTGCATCGCGAATGGCTGCTTCTTTCTCTTCCGTCCCGATAATAAATGCGGGTGACGGTGCGGGACAGCATCCTACGCAGACCCTGCTCGATTTGTACACGATAAAGAGGGAAGGGCTGATTGACGACCTCCGGATTGCGCTGATAGGTGACTTGAAATATGGAAGGACGGTGCATTCTCTGGCTTATGCATTGTCGTTATACCATGCGAAGCTATTCTTTGTATCGCCGGAAGCATTAAAGATGCCAACGGAAATAAAGTTGGACTTGAAAGAAGCAGGTGCCGAGATTTTCGAATCTACGGATATACAGGATGTGATAAAGGAAGTGAACGTTTTATATGTAACGAGGATACAAAAGGAACGGTTTCCAGACCCTGCGGAATATAGCAAAGTTGCCGGGACTTATCGTATAAACACGGACCTTATAAAGGATAACGAGAATGTGATAATCATGCATCCGCTTCCAAAAGTAGATGAAATAGATGCTGCGGTGGACGGAACGAAAAATGCGAGGTATTTCCTCCAGACTTTCTATGGCGTTCCCGTGAGAATGGCTGTTCTTTCTATACTGTTAGGGGAATAGGATTTCGAGTTTATGGGCATTCCGAAAAGTATTTTAAAACCACAAGATTACACAGATTTCCACGAGATTATTTATTAATTTAAAACTTTTTTTTTGTTTTTTCTTTTAGCACCGGTTTTCTTTTTGTAAAAAAGAAAAAGTGTTTTTTATAATATCACGGAGATATGGTAAATATGCAAGAAGGGATAGAAACGGTTATAGGTGCGGTGAGGAAGCATCACGAACTGTATAAAAATGCATTACCGCTTATAGCGAGCGAGAACATCACAAGTCCTACGGTAAGGGTGCTCCTGGCTTCGGACTTTTCACACCGATATGCTGAAGGGGACGTTGGGAATCGGTTTTACCAGGGTTGTAAATACATAGATACGGTAGAGGCGCTCGCGATAAGGTATGCGAAGGAGCTGTTCGAAGCGGAGCATGTGAATGTAAAGCCGATTTCAGGTGTAAATGCGAATATAGCTGCTCTTTTTGCGCTTACGTCGCCGGGAGATAAAATAGCTGCACTGTCGGTGCCTGATGGGGGACATATAAGCCATTCGCGTTATTCGGTGCCTGCAATAAGGAATCTAAAACTGGACGAGCTTCCGTTTGACCAAAACGAGATGAACATAGATATCAATAAGATGGTGAAGGGGATAAAAGAAAAGAAGCCAAAGCTAATATTGCTTGGTGCCAGTCTATTTCTTTTCCCTCATCCAGTTCGGGAGGCGCGGGAGGCTGCGGATGAAGTGGATGCGAGGATAGTGTACGACGCCTCTCACGTATTAGGTCTCATTGCAGGTAAGCAGTTTCAAGACCCGCTAAGAGAGGGAGCCGACGTAGTCACGAGCAGCACGCATAAAACATTTCCAGGTCCTCAAGGCGCGATAATACTGTGTAAAGAGACGTTGAAAGGCGAAATAGACAAAGCCGTGTTCCCGGGGACAGTGAGCAATCATCATCTGCATCACGTTGCCGGTCTGGCAGTCACATTAGTGGAGATGAAGCATTTTAGCGCGGAGTATGCATCGCAGATACGGTCAAATGCAAAGGCATTAGCGCAGGGTTTATACGAGGAAGGATTCAACGTTTTATGTGAGCATAAAGGCTTCACCGAGTCACATCAAATTGCAGTTGACGTCCGTGGTGGCTATGGAGGAGGGGATGCGGTTGCAAAGAAATTGGAAAAGGCAAATATAATAACAAATAAGAACATGCTGCCGTTTGATAAAACGCCTGAAGAGCCATCGGGAATCCGATTGGGTGTGCAAGAACTCGCTCGGCTAGGGATGAAAGAGTCGGAGATGAGGGAAATAGCATCTTTTATAAGAAGAGTGGTGATAGAGGAAGAAGACGAAACAAAGATAAAAGAAGAGATAAAGGAGTTAAGAAAAGATTTTCAGCGTGTGCAGTATTGTTTTGATGATAAAAAAATAGAAAGTATTTATAAAGAACAGGAACAAGGGATATAAACAGGAATGCTTGAGGAATTAGTTGAACGGAGAGCGGAAGTAATAAAGAGAGCAGAGGAATATAAGAGGAGAAGGACCGAGTTAAATATCGAAGCGAACAAATGGTCGGGGTTACGGGACGAGTTGAATGGCCGAATAAAAGAGGCAGTAGAGCGTGCGAAGGGTTTTAAGAAGCAAAGAGAAGAATATGAGAAGCTGATAGAGGAGAATAAGGCAAAACGAGGCGAATTGAACAGAAAAGCATCTACGTATTATTCGAAGGTCGAGAAGTTGCGGAAGAAGAATGACTTGAAGAGCATACAGGTTTTTGAAAATCTCAGGGTAAGGATAGACGAGTTAGAGCTGAAACAGCAGGTGGAGGTGCTTAGCAAGGACAAAGAGCGGAAATTAGTGGCGAGGATAACGGAGTTGAGGAAGGAATTCGAGAAAATGGAAAAGGAATTGGAGAAGGACAAAAAGTCGAAGGAATTGCTGCGAAAGGCACAGAAATACCGTAAAGAAGCGGATAAATACCATGAAGATGCGATAAAATACGTGAAACTTTCTCACGAATGCCATGATGAGATGGTCAATGGATTTAAAGAAGCAGATAGGGTAAGGGAGAAGGCGGATGAGGCGCACAGGCTTTTTTTAGAGGCGCAAGAGGAAGCTGATGATGCACATCGGCTATTCCTGAGATATGGTCGGGACATAAAAGACTTTAATCATGTGATAAACGGATTGAGGCGAAAAGTAAAGGATGATTTAGGATTCCGGGAGCGAGTGGAAGCGAGGAAGAGTGCGAAAGGGATTTATGAAAAATTCCGAGATGGCGAAAAATTGAGCACCGAAGATTTGTTGCGACTTCAAAAATCCGAGATGATGCTAAAGTAGAGGTTTGGGAATTTAGGAGGATTTCAAGACTTTATTGGTAGGCTACTCACATAGAACAACTGAATAATATGGCATATTTCTTTGGTAAAGCTTTTCTTTCTAAGAAAAGGTTTAAAGAAATGTTTGGGGGTGATTAAAATCATAGACATACACTGTCATCTAACGTTTGAGCAGTATGATGAGGATAGAGAGCAAATAATAGAGGAAGCGAAGCAGGTATTAAAAGGCGTGGTAACAAGTGCTGTAGAGCCTGAAGACGCAAAGGCTGCGTTAGAGCTCGCGGAATTGCATACAGACTTCGTTTTCGTTACGCTCGGGCTGCATCCGATACACGTGGGCGGGAAAACGGACCAAGAGATAGGCGAGTATGAAGAGTTCATATCAGACAACAAGCGAAGAATTGTAGGTATTGGCGAGATAGGGCTTGATTACCACTGGATAAGGGACCCGTTAAAGATAAAGAGGATGAAGGAGGTATTTGTGGAGTTTCTTGCGTTGGCGAAGGAGCTTGATTTGCCGGTTGTACTTCATTTGCGTGGTACGGGTAGCGAGGCAATAGCAGAAGGATTGAAAATCATCACCGATGAGGACATAAGGAAAGCGGTATTTCATTGTTTCACGGGAAAGCCACAGCTTGCGGAGCAGATATGCGAAGAGGGATACCTCATTTCGCTGCCTGCATCTATCGTGCGAAGCAAGAGCATGAGGAAGGTGGCGAGACGAGTACCGATTTCGCATTTACTTACCGAGACGGATGCACCCTATCTCTCGCCTATCGAAGAGGAAGAGAGGAACGTTCCACAGCACGTAAAAGCGGTGTATGAAGAGATTTCAAGGCAAAGGAAGATTGAGTTCGCAGAAACGGAAGAGGAAATAGAGCGGAACTTTGAGCGGTTGTTTGGGGTTGAGCTGTGATACTTTTATAACCACAAGATTACACAACACTTTTTCTTTTTCACAAAAAGAAAACCTGTGCTAAAAGAAAAACGAATAAATTCTTTTGGTAAAGTTTTTCTTTCTAAGAAAAGGTTTCTTGTGAAATCTCGTGGTTTTTTACCTGCAAATACCCATCTTCATCTCATCAACCAGTTAAAGTCCCTCCACCTCCCTCACCTGCACCGCCATACCCTTCCGCGACTCCACCATCTCCCACCCGCTCATTTTCGCTCTACCCACACCAAACGCCTTCTCGCCGCAGAACACGACCTCATCATTCACTCTTATTTGTTCACCCGCGTTTACAACCCCTGGTGCTAATATCGAACCTCGTGGAACAAAATCGCCTATCTCCACCCTGTAAGAAGAAAGCAAATTTTCAATTCTTCGTGCTCCTTTCACCGTAAGAGTTAAAAGCCCGTATGCAGGCACGATTCTCGCAAGAACGTCGCCCTTTGAGCTGAGTTTGTAAGAAGGGAACTTACCGTTTATTTTTAGTCTTTCTCCTCCTCCTTCTTTGCCCAGTAGTTGCCTTCCCGCACCGAGCCCAAACTGAAAATCAGCCATTGCTTTTATCATGCTCATTTTCATCTCAAATCCCGATAATCGCTGTTTATCACCGCACAACCCGGCTATTCGTTCCTTCAGCCTGTTCAAAGCCTCTTTTGAAGTTGTCCCTTCATTGGCTTCGCACGTGTATGCGATTTCTATGCCTGAATCTTCCGCAACCGATGCGCATATCTCGCTATACGCACCGCTGAGATGCGCAACCACCACGTCATAATTCTTCATTTTCCGCTCAATGTATGCACGCAAGCATGAAGAGACCCATTCCCGCTCCTCCGCATCCCAGTAGCCCGTTACGGGAATGTCGTAGAATGCTGCGGGATAAACCGCTTCCAGCTCTCGTGGCACTACACCCAGTGGCGACGTTAAAATCAACTCATGTATCTGACCCCTATAACCCGCAATCGCATCTATGAACCTCGTGTGAGACGGTGACGTAGAATAAGGCTTCCTCGCAGAACACGGTAATATCAGCAATATTTTCCTCGTCGGCGGTTCATACAGTTCCAAAACCCTGCTCGCAAACCGCTTTACTTCTATCCTTTTCAGCGATTCCATTGTATTTGCCATCATACTGCAATTTCGAGCGACGGGCGTTCGACGTTCAAAATACTCTTCTTCTTCGAGGTCTAAAATACGAAGCACAGCGGTCAAAAAAGGTGACGACCTGACTCGCATCTCCACGTACTCACGCAAATTACCTGCTCTGATGCACGCTCTTGCTTTTTTTACCTCCTTATCCAGCACCAGCGTATTGTGCTTTGCTAATAACGAAGCCCGTTCCTTGTTATTCTTCTGCTTTAACTCATCTATACTTAAAGAAGTGCAAACACGGCAATTACACGGCAATTCGTCTAATTCATTTAATCTTACTTCCCCTTCTTCCATGAGATAAATACCCTGGCAGCCTTTTACCACCGCGTTCGTATCGTCTATTACGTCCACGCCCATGTAAAACATAAGCGCGGCATTCTCCGCCGTCGCTATCGCGGGAACCCATAATGCTGCATCTGGCGGTATTGCGTTCCTCGCATCAATTATCCTGCGGGTAAAATCCCGTGGGCTGTTCAGCATCGCCGAAGCGAAGGAGAGTACGAAAAAGTCGGCAAACATTGGAGCTTCTTTCACCTTCGTGAACAGAGGGTGAACTTCGGGCAAGAGGACTGCGCCTCGTGGAACGTCCCACGTTTCTTCCGAAGATAAATCGTTAAAGTTTGAATCTTCCGCAGTTATCACTTCGAGTTCTTCTTCACTCTCTACCCGGAGCATCAGCGGTGTTTTCACAACCTCATTTAGCTGTAATTTCCCTATTCTTGCCGCTCCATCTCTCCTTTTTACTTCGTAGAATTTGGTCATCTTGCAATTCTTAAAAGTTTTTATCGCTTTTGAATCTTCAAATCTAACATTAACCACCGTTCTAACCAAAAGATCAATTTTAGACTATTTTTGAACAAAGCATTCCCTTGATGAGCGGACACCTGAGAAGTTTAATGGTAAAGAAGAATAACCACCTGTATGTAATAAAAGATGTAGGTGGCTTGGCGTGATGTAAAGTGATTTTTATATACATGAAATAATTGCAAATATACTCTAATAATTGTCCTATAATTATTTATACGAGGTAGGAAATAATAGAATAAAGATAAAAAGCAATGTTATGTTTTCACATAGTGTGAGATAGTAAGCAGATAAATCGGTGAGCAGATAAGGATTTATTGTCATTCATGAAGAAGAGAAAACAGCATTATGTTTGGAGGTACTACTTAAGATCTTGGTCTGAGAATGAAAAAATATTCTGCTTAAGAGATGGCAAAATCTTTGAGTCCAATTTGATGGGAGTTGCTAACAAAAGAGATTTTTACAGGCTTAAAGAGTTAAACCTAGATGATATTAAATTCATTAAAAAGTTTGCCATAGATCCCTCGCCACCACATCTTCAAAAATTACATTATAATTTGATAAAGCAATTCAACTCTATATTTGAGTTAAAAAGTCATGTTGATTCTAAAGGTATTGATGACTCGAAATTAAATGGAGAAATAGATAAAGCAATAAATAATCTTGAAGAAGACCTTCACGGTGGAATTGAATCAAGCGCAATAAAATATATCGAATCCATCCTGAAAGAAGATATTTCCTTTTATACTACTGATGAAGGTTGCAGGGACTTTATATATTACTTATGTGTTCAATATATGAGAACGCGAAAAATAAAGTCGCGTGTACTCTCAGCCGTTAGCGGTATCAATTCAATAGACATATCAAAAATATGGAATGTGATGAGTCATATATTTGCAACAAATATGGGGTGGAGTCTCTATGCAGGTAGAAAACAATTTAGAATGGTCCTTCTGAAAAATAAGTCATCCATAGAATTTATTACAGGAGATCAGCCTGTAATTAATACATATGCCTCAGGCGTCTTGAACCTAACGCCGCCCGAGAAGCTTGAATTTTATTACCCTGTTTCACCTGCTTTAGCTATTTTAATAACAGAGAAAGAAAACCATAAGAAAAGCAATCGTTTGGCATTAAATGAAAAGGATGTGGTTTTATATAATAAGCTGATAGTAAGGAATTCGTACGATCAGATATATGCAGCATCTAAAAGCATTTTGGAAGAGTATAGGCAGAAATGTGAGAATCAAAAAGAAACATAACAATCTCTTCCAGCGGAGCGCAAAAAGCCGCGCCCGCTGAAGAGCGCGTTCCGCGTACATAACGCACAATCGCTACATCTCCTGTATTGACCCTGCAATCTGCTTGCTCATTGGTGCTTCAGATCATTCCTATAAAATACTCTCACGCAGCCTTGTTGACGTATTTCTATCTATCCTTCAAAATACTTATCCACACCCTTGTAATCAAACTCCTCCGCTTCAAGCACATTCCGTATAAAGTTGAACAATTTCCTTCGCGTATCCATTGAGATATTAGGATACCACACAGGCGAAGCAACTACAAGCCCGCGAAACGCATAAAACGGCTGTATTACCTCCAGTAACTCGTAATCACCCGTCTTTTCAAGATACACATCAAAAAACAAGTCATATAACTTCTTAAACCCACGGTCAATCGCATTGCCCTCTGTCTTGAGCAGCCCGAAGAAGAGATAATTTATGGTCATCGCGGAGACGTCATCAGCGGCTTCCCCGTATTCTCCTCGACTGCGGTCAAGCACCGTAAAATCGGTCCCTTCCCTGAACATAACATTCCAAGGATGGAAATCGCCATGAACCATGCACAACCTTTTTGCTCTCTCCTTCAGCTTCCATCTCCAGTCTATGCTTTTCTTCTCTATTTCCTTCAGCTCTTCGCTCGCTATGAACTCATTTCGAGGTGGATAACTGTCCGTAAGCCCAAATATGCATTCGCTATGCCCCACCAATTCCCTTATCCTCCGCACATAAAGTTGCGCATCGTCTCTTTTGACCGCGTGAATATCAGCCAAATAGGCAGCCAGAGCAGATGCCCTTTCCTCATCCTCGCTTCTCACTTCTCCACCGTCCCTTAGCCTATCCAGGTCTTTAACGTATTCGACGCCTTCTACTTTATCGCATGTAATGAAATATTCCTCCGCATCACTCGCGGATTCCATCCTCCCATCTCGCGTAAAGTAACCGACATCGAGTGATTTTACGTGTTTCGGCAGCGTATTAAACGCATGATGCTGCCATATCAGTATTTGCGCACGGTCAGCGAAATGGTCATGCCCAAATTCATCCCCCCGCATCGATGAGATAACCACTTCTTTTATTTCTCCCGCGCCGCCCGTCTGAAACTTCACGAAATATGGTTTGCCATATCCAAACCCTTTTATTTCTCCTAAACCTTCCTTTTGTTCTTGCGACTCCAATCCCAACTCCTTTACACTCAGTACACGCAACGGCGTTTCGTACTTAGTCTCCAAATATTCCTTTATTTTTTCGTTCATCGTCCCTCCGTTCTGCATATAGCCTGTCGGTGCAGGCAAGACAAGCGCTCCAGTAGAAACATACCTGAAACAATACTTTTATTATATCCTATTACCTTCACATTCTTATTGAAATTAGTTTACAAAGATAAAATATAAAAAGAGGGGTAGAGAGAAGATATGGAAAACCTGTTCGATGGCCTGATGGGCGAGGGCAAGATATTTACAAGCCGCGAGGTGCTTCGCCCCACCTATGTCCCTGAGAATTTACCGCATCGGAAGAAGCAGATAATAGGTTTAGCAGATACGTTATCGCCCGCGTTAAAAGGGGGAACACCTTCTAATATTGTGATATATGGTAAGACTGGAACAGGTAAGACCGCTACGGTGAAACATGTAAGCAAGGAATTAGAAGAGATGGCGGGGAAAAGGGGCAGCAAATGTATTATGCTATATATCAACTGTGAGGTATTTGATACGCAGTATCGGATTTTTGCTTACCTTGCACGGGCATTTAATCAGCAAATTCCGATGATCGGATGGCCGATGGATATGATGTATTCAGAGTTCAAGACCGCGGTAGATACGGAAGATAGATGCGTAATTGTGGTATTGGACGAGGTGGACAGGTTAGCAGGCAAAGGAGAGGGGGCATTATATAATCTCTCAAGGGTAAACAGCGAGCTAAATCACGCAAAAATAAGCATGATAGGCATCTCAAATGACCTGACCTTTACTGACCTATTAGACCAAAGAGTGAGGTCGTCGTTAGGTGAGGAAGAAATAATATTTCCGCCTTACAATGCGAACCAGTTGCAGGATATTCTAGGTGAACGGGCGGAAATAGCGTTCAACGAATCGGCGTTAGATGGCTCGGTGATACCGCTTTGCGCGGCTTTCGCTGCTCAGGAGCACGGTGATGCGCGGCGTGCTCTTGACCTGCTACGCGTATCAGGGGAAATTGCAGAACGCACGGGGTCCGAGCGGGTAACGGAAGAGCATGTGCGGCTCGCAGGTAAAAAGATAGAAGCGAATAGAATAGTTGAAGTGGTAAAAACGCTGCCGCTACAGTCAAAAATCGTGTTAAGTGCTGTGCTCCAGCTACACCGGGAAAAGAACAAAAGCCGCTTCTCCAGCGGAGAAGTCTATAACATGTACCGGAAATTGTGTGGACATCTGGGCATGGAGGCGTTAACGCAGCGGCGTGTTACCGATTTGGTCTCGGAACTGGACATTTTAGGATTGATAAATGCCGCGATAGTGAACAGGGGCAGATATGGCCGTACAAAGGAGATTTCACTGAGTGTGCCAGTCGATAGTGCACAGCCTGTCCTGTTTGAAGACTATAAGCTTAAGGCGATATCTAATATCAAAGTAAAAGCGCAGATGACATTGTAGGTTTAGGGGGGATGAAAGATGAGCAAGGAAGAAAAAGAAAAAAAAGAAAAGACAAAGGGAACTGCAAATATGCCAGTGTACGTAAAATTCGAGGTCCCGGAGGAGTTACAAAGTACGTCGTTAGAGGCATTGGATCTGGCAAGGACTACGGGTAGCGTAAAGAAGGGGACAAATGAAACCACAAAAATCATAGAAAGGGGAATGGCAAAGTTAGTGCTGATTGGTGAGGATGTTACGCCAGAGGAGATATTAATGCATCTTCCACCGTTATGTGAAGAGAAAGGTGCTCCTTACGTGTATATAAAAAGCCAGCGTGATTTAGGCGCTGCTTGTGGTATAAATAAAGGTTGTGCCTCTGCTGCCATCGTTGACCCAGGGAAAGCAGAAGAAGCGGTTGAGGGGATTATAGAGGAGCTGGAGAAACTAAAGGGGTAATGTTGTACTGTAATGTAATGTGACTAAACCAAATAGGAGACGATAATTATAATGAGCGAAGAGATGGGAATACCTGCAGAGGTAATAGAAATAGTAGGCAGGACAGGAATGCATGGCGAATCCACGCAGATAAAGTGTAAGGTACAGGAAGGGAGGAATAAAGGGAGAATTATAACGAGGAATTGCAGGGGACCTATAAAAACAGGCGACATTATTGTGCTGCTGGAGACAGATAGAGAAGTGAGGAAATTACTGAGGAGGTAATTTATAGAAATAATGGAGAAGAAATGTTCGTTTTGTGATTCGCCAATAGAGCTGGGTCGTGGGAAGATGTATGTAAAGCGAGATGGAACAGTTTTTTATTTCTGCAGTTCTAAGTGCGAACGAAATATGATAAGACTGGGGAGAAAAAGAAGGAAGGTGAAATGGGCGGTGGCAACTACGAAATCAACGGCTAAGGCCAAAGTTAAAGAGAGCTAAAGAAAAATCACATTTGTTTAGCTAACCGCAAGATTACACAACACTTTTTCTTTTTTACAAAAAGAAAATTTAGCCTGTGCTAAAAGAAAAACAAATATGTTCTTTTCGTAAAGCTTTTCTTTCTAAGAGAAGGTTTCTTGTAAAATCTCGTGGTTTTTTACATCGGCTATATATCCACAAAAATCTTCTCTTTTAGCCTTTTTATATGCTCAACCGCTTCTCCACCTACGTCTAATGGTGCTTTACTCTCCATATCTGCTTTTATCAATGTCAGTTCATAAGGTATAATACCCAGTAGAGGAATCCCTATCTCATCCAATTTAGTTTCTATCTTTTTCGCCATCTCGGAATTCATAACCTTGTTTATCACTGCCGCTATGTTGTGTATGCCTATGTCCTCCCCGAGCTTCTTTATTCTGCTTGCGGTCTCCACCGACCTCATCCCGGGTTCTACTACCGCGAGCATCAAGTCTACCCCTCTTGCAGTTCCTCTGCCTAAATGCTCTATTCCTGCTTCCATATCCAGAATGACCGTATGCTGTTTGAACAGGACATGCTGCAGCAAAGCCCGAAGGAAAGCATTCTCAGGACAAACACAGCCGCCACCACCCCCTCCTATCGTTCCCATTACCAGCAGCGTTACACCATCAGGTCCTTCTGCACCGTATTTCGCGATTATGTCATCTACCTTTGGATTCAGTTTGTAGACACCCGTCCCGAAATACGCATCCGTGCGTTCAAAAATCAGGTCTTTTAACGCGGATATGGGTGTAGGATTCTCTTTTATGCCCAATGTAGACTTCAAGTTCATTGCAGGGTCGGCATCTACGGCAATTACGGAATGCCCTTCTCTCGCAAGGAGACGGGCAAGCGTACCTGCAATGGTCGTTTTACCCACACCCCCTTTTCCGGCAATTGCTATTTTTAGCTTTGTTCTCTCCATGTGACTTCCACCTCGTCAGGTCGGTAATTCTGCTTAACCGCGGATTTATCTATTGGCGTTGTATCGCCGGTTTTGAAGTGAAGCAGACCGAGATAAGCAATCATTGTGCCGTTATCCTTTAAATATTTATTTTCCGGAACGTAAAATTTTGCTTCTCGGTCGTGGCACATCGTTTGCAGCATTTGCTGTAATCTCCTGTTCGCACCTACGCCACCAGCTAACAGCATCTCATCTTTACCGAGATGTGCCATTGCTCGCTCGGTTACCTCAGTGAGCATAGCAAAAGCCGTCTCCTGAAAGGAATAGCAGACATCCTCTGTTTTATGATGATGTACATTTATAGCGTCTTTAGCAGCAGTGGTGAGCCCGGAAAAAGACAAATCCATTCCCTTTATTACATAGGGCATATAAACGTATTCAGTGCCTTTGGAAGCCAGCTCTTCTATCTTTGGTCCTCCGGGATGGCTCATCCCTAAATAGCGAGCAAACTTGTCCAATGCATTCCCTATACCTATATCCAGCGTTTCTCCCAGGATGCGATACCTGCCGGCACGGTATGCAAGAACTTGAGAGTTAGCTCCACTTACGTACAGCACCACCGGGTCTTTCGTTCCGCATTGCCATCTGCCGATTTCTATATGAGCGATGCAGTGATTAACGCCAACAAGAGGTATTTTTAAAGATATAGCGAGTGCTCTCGCTGCCGTAGCTACTGTTCTGAGACAGGGACCCATACCCGGCCCCTGCGAGAATGCAATTGCATCTATGCTATCCAGCGAAAAAACTCCTTCCTCTGCGCCTCTAAAAACACGCGAGACGACATTTTTTATTTCGGATGCGTGATGCTGCGCAGCTTCTCTTGGATGAATACCACCATGTAAAGGTTTATAAGTTGATTCCGCTTCACATATTGTCTTCTCTTCGCTGACCAGCGCAGCGCTGAGGTTCCATGCCGTTCCTTCGAGACCTAAGATGAGAGTCATAACCACGAGATTACACAGATTTTCACACAAACTTTCTTTTAAAGAGAGTTTGATGTATAAAAAGTTTGTGATACAAATTTTTATGAAACTTAAAGTTAACTGGTCGGAGAAAAGACAAAGGCACATTCTCGATAGAATGCTTTTGAGAGGCATATCGCGGAGAGAGTTCTACGATGCTTTGATTAAAGGCGAGAGGAGAGAGCAGAAGAAAGACATCTATGAATCCCTGTATCGCTACTTCAGTATTGTTTATGAGGAGCAATTTTTACGTGATAACAATATTAAAAAGAGTTATCCTATAACAGTTAAGTTGATAAGTAAATGAAAGAGAAAGTATTACCTTACAATTGTAGATGCGGAGGCAAACTGGTGGAGGCGATGATCAGTGTGGAGCATTTAGGCATAGACTTTGGATTGCGAAAAGGCGCTGTTTGCACCTCTTGCGGCGATGAATACATATCCGATGAAGTCTGGGAAGAGGTAGAGAAGAAAGCAAAAGAACTTGGATTATTTGGCTTGGAAAGAAAAGTCAAAGTTCGCAAATCGGGTGATTCACTGGCAATTACCCTCCCGCCGGATATTGCCGAATTTTTAGGTGTTAAAGCACAGACCCTGGTGAGTTTATTACCTTTAGAAAGGGGTAAATTGGAGATCAAAGTATCAGAATAAGGCGAAAAGAAAAATACAGGGAATATTTTTAGTCAGGGTTTTTACCGAAGGTAAAACATTTGAGGATATGTTACGAAAGAAAGTGATAGTGGACACGAATGCGCTGCTCATACCCGGTGAATTTGGCGTTGACATATTTGAAGAACTGGAACGGTTAGGCTATGAACATATAATCGTGCCGGATGCGGTCTTGAGTGAACTGGATAGGCTAAGACGAAGACCGAATTTGAAAGGCAAAGAGAAAAGAGCAGCGAAGATTGGGTGTTCTTTGGTGCTTAAACATGTGCAAGAAGAGCATGATGGATGCAGGGTAACGATAAATAAAGAAGAGGAGGAGGAATCGGGAGGGCGAAAAAGAGATGTTGACGAGCTAATCGTAAAAATGGCATTGAAGCTTAAAGCAGCAGTACTCACGAGCGATGAGCAGTTGAGGAGGAAATTATCGAAAGCGGGAATAGCAACGGTGTATTTAAGAGGGAAGAGCAGATTGGAGGAAAAATGAAACTATTTCGTAAACTTATTTCGTTGGACGAAGCATTAAAAGCGGTTTTAGCCTATGCGAAGCCAGCAGAAACAGAAGAAATCGGGTTTGGCGATGCGTTGAACCGCGTTTTAGCAGAAGACGTTTACTCGCTGGCAGATAGTCCTCCTTTTGACCGTGCTGCGATGGACGGTTATGCGATCAGGGCAGAAGACTCTTTTGGCGCATCTCCTAATAATCCCGTGCTCTTGAGGCTAATAAAGAGCCAGAGTGAAAAAGGAAAAGAGAGCAGGGTAGGAGTAGAAATAGGAGACGGTGAATGTTTCAGCATACAAACGGGAATGGCACTGCCAAAGGGCAGCAACGCAGTCGTCATGCTCGAATATACAAAGGAAAGAGGCAGCGAATTGAAAATTTTCAAACCCGTCACACCGGGTAAAAACGTTTCTTTCAAAGGAGAGGATGTGAAGAAGGGTGTGGTGGTGCTAAGAGAAGGGAAGCTGTTAAGAGCCCATGACGTCGGCATGCTGGCATCTCTTTTCAAACGCTCGGTGAAGGTGTACAAACGAGCAAAGTTCGGGATAATGTCCACCGGGGATGAGCTGTTGAATCCCGAGGAAGCCGAGCCTTATGAAGGCGAAAAGAGAATAGCAGATGTAAATAGTTATGTGCTTGCAGGACTGACAGAGCCAATTGCAAGTTCATATAGAATAGGAATCGTGAGGGACAATTACGAGAGGATAAAGACGGCAATAAGCGAGTCGTTAGCGGTGGATTCCGGTTGCCATTGCGATGGCTTATTAATAAGTGGCGGGAGTTCGGTAGGCAAAAGGGATTTCATAGCCGATGCGGTAGAAGATTCAGGAGACCTCGTGTTTCACGGCGTGGCTATTCGACCCGGCGAACCAACGGGTTTCGGTATCGTCAATAACAAACCGGTATTTATTCTACCCGGTTATCCAGTAGCTACAATATCTGCGTTTGAACTGCTCGTCCGACCTTTTTTGTTCGCGGTGCATGGTGTAAAGGAGGGACGCAAGAAGATTTTTGCGATAGCGCGTAAAAAAATCCCGTCGGCTGTTGGCAGAACCGATTTTGTACGTGTAAGACTGGTTTGCAAGGAGAATGAGTATTTTGTAGAGCCGATAAGGGTGAGCGGCTCCGGCATATTATCCAGCATGACGAAATCAGACGGATTTGTGGTGATAGAAGAGAATAAGGAAGGTGTGGAGGAGGGGGAGAAGGTGGAAGTGGATGTGTGGGGGTGAAGTGATTTATTTATCACCGCCGAGAGCGCAGAGACTGCAGAGTTTCTTTTTTGTTGTATATAAAGTATAACTTCTACTTATTTAGGACGCAGATTTACATGGATTTACGCAGATTTATTTTAGTTTAACCGTGTTGATCCTTATCATCTGCGTTAATCTGCGTCCCTAATTTATTTGACGGTTTTTATTTTTATTCCTGGAGGATGATATTGAACAGGTCTTAAAGGCACCACAATATGGTGAAAAAATCTTATCAACGTATAGGGATTAGATTCTTTATAAGATGCCAAGTAAAGAGTTTAGAGTAGCGGCGGAGTTAGAAAAAACAGAAGTAATAGAAACAGCACGCAAAATAGTAAAAGAAGGACTTGGACCTATCTGCGACAACTGTATTGGCAGACAATTTGCAAAGATTTCCTCAGGGCTATCAAACGCTAAAAGAGGGCAAATACTGAAAGAAGCGCTGAGAACGAAATGGAATTTAGGCGAAGAAATAGAATTGCAAGGCAAATGCTGGGTATGTAATGGTCTGTTTGAGAATTTGGATGGGTGGGTGTTAAAGGCACTGGAAGCGCTGAGAGGTTACGAATTTGACTCGTTTCTCGTGGGTACAAAAGTAAGCGGGATGCTGCTGGAGAACGAGGAATTGATATGGGAGATTGCAGGAGCTTCTTACGCTGAGCCGTTAAAAGCGGAATTGAATAGAGAAATAGGAAAAAGAATAGAGCGAGAAACAGGAAAAGAAGCGGATTTTGAGCGACCTGACCTTGTAGTACTACTGAATTTATGGACGGAAAAGGCGGAATTACAGGTGAACTCGTGTTTCATTTATGGTAGATACAGGAAGTTCGAGCGAGGAATACCACAAACAAGATGGTTATGCCGTGAGTGCCGGGGTAGAGGCTGTGAGAAGTGCAATTACACAGGCAAAATGTATCCAGAATCCGTGGAGGAACTGATAAGCAACTCGATATTGGCAGCGTTCAAAGGTGAATACATGGTGCTGCACGGATGCGGAAGAGAGGACATAGATGCACGAATGCTCGGTTCAGGGCGCCCTTTTGTGGTTGAGATAAAGGAGCCGAAACGGAGGAAAGTGGATTTGCGGATGTTAGAAGATAAAGTGAGAGAAGAGAATGTGGGTAAACTGGAAGTAACGGGTCTTCAATACGTGAAACGAGAAATGGTAGCGCAGATAAAAAATGCGAAAGCAGATAAAACTTACAGGGTCGGAGTGCGGATTAAACCAAAGGTGCTTGAAACGGATTTGGAAAATGCTTTAGATACGCTGACCGGAGCAGTGATAGAGCAGAGGACACCAACAAGAGTATTACATAGAAGGGCGGACATAGTAAGGCGGAGAAAGGTACATAGTGCAAAATTGATATCGTTTGACGAGTCGGTTTTCTTTATGGAGATAAAATGTGATGGTGGTCTGTACATAAAGGAACTCGTATCGGGCGACGGAGGAAGAACGAATCCGAATTTGAGCGAGTTGCTCGGAACCGAAGTCGAAGCGGAAGTGAAGGAGCTGGACGTGATGGATGTTCTTTATAATTGCAATTAATAAACCACAAGATTCCACGAGATTAACACAACACTTTTTCTTTTTTACAAAAAGAAAACCTGTGCTAAAAGAAAAAACAAAAAAAGTTTTCTTTGGTAAACTAATAAATAATCTCGTGAAAATCTGTGTAATCTGGTGGTTAATACTTTTCGTATGCCTTGTGTATAACGAATATATTTATACAGTTATGGTCCTTTATGCGTATGTAATGAGGTAAAAGGGATAAAATGAACGCGAAAGAGAAGATATTCCTCGATGAGGAAGAGATCCCAAAGGAGTGGTACAACATACAGGCGGACATGCCTTCTCCGCTGGACCCGGTGCTAAACCCAGCGACGAAGGAGCCAATAACACCCGATGATTTAGCGGCTATTTTCCCCATGGGGCTGATAAAACAGGAAGTGAGCACGGAGCGGTGGATTCCTATACCGGAGGAAGTTCGAGAGATTTACCGGCTCTGGCGACCCACGCCGTTGTACAGAGCAAAGCGATTAGAGGAGAAACTGAAGACGCCAGCGAGGATTTATTACAAGTGGGAAGGAGTTAGCCCGCCGGGAAGTCATAAGCCAAACACCGCGGTTGCACAGGCATATTACAACATGAAAGAAGGCGTTGAGAGGATAGCAACGGAAACTGGGGCGGGTCAGTGGGGTTCAGCACTCGCTTTTGGTACCATGCTGTTCGGGTTGAAATCCACGATTTACATGGTCGCTGCGAGTTACGACCAGAAACCGTACCGAAGGGTAATGATGGAAACGTGGGACGGCGAAGTATTCCGAAGCCCAAGCAAGAACACGGAATATGGGCGTCAATATCTGGAGAAGGACCCGGATACTACGGGTAGTCTGGGTATTTCAATCTCAGAAGCGGTAGAGGATGCAGCCACGCATGACAATACAAATTACGCACTGGGTTCTGTTCTGAATCACGTTATATTGCATCAAACGGTAATAGGTCTGGAGGCGAAGCTCGCGTTTAAGCAGATAGACGAATATCCCGATGTAATCTTCGGAAACGTTGGCGGCGGCAGCAACTTCAGTGGGGCTACTTTTCCGTTCGCAGGTGATAAACTAACAGGTAAAAAGCCGGACTTAAAAATAGTTGCTTGTGAGCCGATGGCATGTCCAACGCTGACGAAGGGGCTGTATCTATACGATTTTGGCGACTGTGCAGGGATGACGCCTCTGATGAAGATGTTCACGTTGGGGCATACGTTCGTCCCGCCACCGATTCACGCAGGCGGGCTGAGATACCACGGCGATGCACCGTTGCTCTGCAAGCTGGTGAAGGACGGCTGGATAGATGCGGTGGCGTACCACCAGACCGAGATATTCAAGGCTGCGAAATTGTTTGCTGAGACGGAAGGGCATATAATCGCACCGGAATCGGCACACGAAGTGAAAGCAGTGATAGACGAGGCGTTGCGATGCAAGGAAGAAGGTAAGGAAGAGGTGATATACTTCAATAATTCCGGTCACGGACATTTCGACCTGGGTGCATACGATGCTTTCTTGAGTGGAAAACTCGTGGATTACGAGTATCCCGCGGAGTTGGTGAAGCAGGCATTGGCTAATCTGCCGCAGGTGGAGTAGATTGATTTGGAGGGAATAACACGAGGGGATAAAGTACGCATTTTATTATCCCCTCACTATTTTATCTTTTGACGAACAGTCGGGTGAGGATATATGTAAGTGCGCGTGGAACGCCCATATGCAAAAATCTATTTTAGTTTCCGAAATCAAGAAGGCAGTTAAAGAAGGAAGAGTAAGAATCACAGATCATGCAGATGAAGAGATGGCAAAGGATAAACTTACATATAATGACGTTAAGGAGGCAATATCAAAAGGTGTGGCTATTGAATCTTACGCTGATGATAAACCTTTTCCGAGTTGCTTGGTTTATGGAAACCATGAAGAAAAGCATGTACATACAGTTTGTGCATATTCCAAAGAGGATAAAATGATGGTGCTAATAACAGTTTATATACCTGATGCAGACAAATGGATTAACTATAAGAAAAGGAAGAAGGTGGAGGGATAAAGATAAAGATGTTGACAAAATGCGCTCTTTGTGGTGGAGCGGTCAAACCACAGAAAGTTGAGAAGGTAATGCGGGTTGAGAACAATGTAGTAATCGTCTCGGTTGAGGCAGAAGTTTGTCAACAGTGTGGTGAGGCTTACTACACACCGAAGACCGTAGAAAAGTTGCAGGAAATGAGGAAAGAACTGAAAAAAACAATTAAATTAGATGAATTATGCATACCCGCTGGACAAACCTATCTGTATAAAAAAGCGATTGAAGCGTGAAACATGAAAATAGGTCTCCTTATCAACCCGATAGCGGGCTTGGGCGGCTCGGTAGGACTAAAAGGAACGGACGGACTGGTAGAAGAAGCATTGCAACGAGGTGCAAAACCCGTAGCATGTGCAAGGGCGAAGAAATGCATGCAAGAGCTGGAACTTGGCGCTTCCTCGGTTATCTTCACGTGCTCCGCCGAGATGGGCGAAAACGCGGTGATAAACAAATCGCAGAGATACGAAGTGGTGTATTCGTTTGCGGGAAACAGCACGAGTGAAGACACCAAGAACGCATGCAAGACATTTCTGGAAGCAGGAGTTGACCTGCTCCTATTCTGCGGTGGCGACGGAACGGCGAGGGACGTGTACAGCGTAGTAGGAAAAGACATTCCAGTGATAGGAATTCCTGCGGGTGTAAAGATGCACTCTGCGGTATTTGCGATAAGTCCCGGTGGAGCGGCGAAAATAGTCGAGCATTTTGTCGCGGGAAAAGCGGAACTGCGAGACGCGGAGATAATGGATACCGATGAAGACGCATACAGGCGAAACGAGCTGCGAATGAAGGTGTTTGGATATGCGCAAACGCCTTACGAGCCTCTTCTGGTTCAGCAGGGTAAAAGCCTGTTTCAAAGTGTGAGTGAAGAAAAAGCGAAGGAGGAGATTGCGAAATTCGCATGTGAATTTATGGCTGCCGATTCGCTTTACATACTCGGTGCGGGAACGACCACGCACAAAATTGCCGAATTGCTGGGTCTGGGCGAAGAGAAGACGCTGCTTGGCGTGGATGCAGTGAAGAACAGGGAGTTGGTGGGTAAGGATTTGAACGAGCGAGAATTGCTGCGATTGCTGAAGAAGGAAAACGAAAAGAAAAAGAAAGGAAATTTCCTGATAAAACTATTGGTGAGCCCTATTGGTGCGCAGGGCTTTGTATTTGGCAGGGGGAATCAACAGTTGAGCGCAAAGGTGATAGAAAAAGTCGGTGTAGAGAACGTGATTGTACTTGCAACGCCGCATAAGTTGAGTGAAACGGCGTTTCTTCTCGTTGATACGGGCAGTGAGGAGTTAGATAAGCAGTTGAGCGGGTATGTGAGTGTCGTATGCGGCTATCGGATGGCGCAGAGGAAAGAAGTGAGGAGGGGGTGAGAGGAAGAAAAGAGAAACTTTAAATATGTGCCTTCACAATTCACTTTAAGTGAACAAATGCTCGCACAAGAACAAATAGAGAAAATTCTCAATAGAATAGTAAATAGGTATAAACCCGATAAAATCGTTCTTTTTGGCTCTTACGCCTATGGCAATCCTACGGAAGATAGTGATTTGGACTTATTAGTTGTGAGAAGTAGCAATCTACCAAGGTACAAGAGGGCAAGAGAAATTAGAAAATATCTGTGGGGAATTACCGATGTGCCAAAGGATATTATTGTTTATACTCCAGAAGAAATTGACGAGTGGAGAGGAGTAGAAGAAGCATTTATTACAAATATAATGAAAAATGGAAAGATTTTGTATGAAAAAAATAAGAGAGTTTGTGCTAAATAAAATTACTCCTGGGGGCACTGGCTAATTTTATAGTGAAATTGCAATATCCTTAAAATTCACCGCAGAGCACACGGAGAATGCAAAGGCACCAGAAAGCCCAAACAATGATTGGAACCAGTCTTAAAACTCTGCGTACTCGGCGCTCTCCGCGGTGATAAATTACTAGATTTTTAGACAGTGCCCTCCAGGGCTAGGAAGGGTCACAAAAAAATATCACCGATGAAAAATCAAAAAGCTTATCTATCCATCCAACTTTAAATATAAATAATATACTCTACCATAATACATTGGTAGTTATTGAAAAATATAGAACAAGAAAAAAAAGGGGAGAAGAGAAAAAATGAGCGAGCAAACGTCGGATGTGGGTATGAAAGCGAAAGGGGACAGAATCAATATTTTCCGAATCGGCAGTCTGTGGTGCTTCAAGTATTTCTTCGGCGACCGGGATATCTTCATGGAGTTTGCGGATTATTACAACCGTGATAAATACCGGTTTGAGGTGGACAGCGTTGGCGACAGGGATAAAATGGTGAAGTCGCTTGAGGAACGAGGATTTGAAATCAATCTGGTTGATGATACAGCGGACTATACAGTGAAAATAGACAGGTTTAAGAAGTATGCACCAATTCTGAGGAACTCGATTGACTCCACGGAGGGAGAAAAGGATCGAGAGTTCATAATGAAAGATATGGCCTCGGTGGAGGAGGCGATATCAATGGGAGCGAGGAAAAGTTAGGCGTTTTAACTTTTCTTTTTACTTTTTTTTTTCATTTCAAGTCCGATTAACCGTAACGTCGGGAAGGGGATAGCTTATGGGTTACGATAAATTCAAAAAAGAGGTGGAGCAGATACTGGAAGAAAAAGCGAGACCTCTCACGTGGAAGGAGATAAAAGAGAACTCCACCCAACTGAAACAGAAAGCGCCCTATCATGTGTATGTGCAGAAGTTACAGGGTGATATCGGTCTGGTGCGGTTCAGGTCTGGGCGTGACAAGAAAACGGTTTGGGCATTAAGGAAATGGTTTGAAAAAGGCAAATTCCGGGACCTCCTGCCTGATAAGGTGCGGTTTACGATTCTGAATTCCAAAAAGGACCATGCGATTGCCGCGAATGTGTACTGGGAACTGAAAAGAATCTATCCTGTCCCGCATCAGCTAAATAGATGGGATGTGATAGAAGCAGAAGTAGATGACTTCTTTCCTGAAGAGGACAAAAGACCGGATAGCATACGGTTAAAGAGCGATGGAATAGAGCATTTACGAACGATAGAAGATGAAGAGGAGCGGATAACAATTGCGGAAAAGATATCTGAGAGCGGCGAATTCATGCATACCGATGCGTGGAAAGGGAAGACGCTGGGTATGACAAAGCCGAGATTCAGATGTTTCTATTTCTACGATAGCAAATGCCAGTTCTTCTGCGACCAGAACGTTTGCGTGGGTCATGATATGGAAGTGGATGAAGAAGGAGAAGCAATAGAAATAAAAGGCGACCGTGTTTATTTCGTTTTGGAAGCGGTAGAAAGCGCTCGATGCGAGTTTATATGGGAAAAGACACGGGTGGAGTGGTACATAAAATCGGTGATTTCGTTAACCGATCCGAGGCAGCGGAGACTACATTTTTAGCGGTTTAGTTTGTTAGAGGTTTAGCGGTTTGGAAAAGTTTTTATATTACAGTGAGGGATATATAAAATGGGGGTAAGGACGAAAAATGAGAGTAAAAGAGGAAGTCATTAAGATGATTGAAGAGCTTCCAGAGGATATAACCGTTTCAGATATTATGGCTGAGTTGTATTTCAGGCAAAATGTTGATGAAGGCTTGAATGAACTCAATGAAGGAAAAGGCATCAGCCATGAAGAAGCCAAAAAACGGTTGAACCGATGGCTAAAATAATAAGCACTTAAAAGCGCAAGGAAAGGCAGATTACCTCTATTTCACCCTTTTTCTCAGACCACATTCCAGTCCTCTTGAAGAAAGAAGCTTTACCAAGAAAGGATTATTTTGCTTTGCAAAAATAGTTTAATAAACAATTGTTTTTCATTAAGCCTTTCTTTAAGTGGGGAAGGTATCGGAAACCCCGAAGGGGGTTTCTGATTGTTTTGGCGATAGCCTTGTCATTAACCACAGATTACACAGATTTTCACGAGATTAGGTGTGAGATATGAGTTGTCAGGTATTAGTAGCACTGAGACCTGAAACCTAAAACCTGACACCTTTTTAATATCGTGTAATCTTGTTGTATATAAAGTATAGCTTCTTTCTATTTAAGACGCAGATTTACACTGATTTACGCAGATTTATTTTAGATTAACCGTTTTGGTTCTTATCATCTGTGTTAATCTGCATTAATCTGTGTCCATAATTTATTTTCTGTTTTCTTGCCCGTGGATGTCCCTATTTCCTACTTCCCCACCAGCCTCGCATCCTTCACCACTAATCTCGCCGTATTCTCGTCCTCTTCCACTATCTCGCTTTCCTCTATGACAAGTCTTTTCTTGAACATTTGTGCAGGTCCATCCAGCACCAGCGATTCAAATTCGCCACCTTCTCCTGCAATGTTCATTCCTATTTTCTTATCCAACGCAACCAATCGGTCAACGTCTTCTTCTGTTATTCTCCTACCAAGCCAGCTCTTGTCTAACCCGTACGCACTGATACCTGTGAAAATCAGCTCGAACTTATTTACCACAAGCCGCATCTCCGTTTCCTGATTGACGTGCCACAACGGCGAGAACACCTTGAGGTTTTCTTCCGCGGCAATCCGTTCTATTCGTTCCTTTTGATAATTACTCCGTAAAGCACCTGTTATGACACCTTCTATCCCGTATTTCGTCTTCGATTCCCTGAATGCCGCTCTTAAATCCCCCAGTTCCTTTTCCTTTTCCCCTTGCGTTTCTTTCATAATCAGAGGCAAGCTAATTGCTTCGGCTTGTAGCTCTACCAGTTCTATCGCAGGTGTGTGGAACATATACGATTCGGGATTAAGGCTTTTCAGCGTGATTAAACATTCTATGGGATAGCCTTCCTTCTGCATAAGCCATAGCGCATAGGTACTGTCCTTCCCGGAACTGAAGAGGCAGCCTAACTTCGCGTTTCGTGCAGGGAGAAAAGTTTTCAGGTAGTCTCTCTTATACTTGAACCCGTTTTTCTTTGCCAGCTTTTCTATCGCTTTGAGAAAATTCGAGCCGTACTGCACCGCTCTCTTTTTTCTACCAGCGACTTCCTCCAGTCCGAGGTCCCGTGCTATGTCCCTTAAAATCAGCTTGTTCTCCGTCTTATCGAGAGACAATTTATACAAAGCAGGTATTCGCAATGCGTAATCCACAAAATCCGGAGCCAGAAACGGTGCTCGTAACGAAATCGCCTGTGCTTTCGCTACCAGTTCGTCCCGGTAAAGGTCACGCTCGTGTGTCCTCAACAGACCCGCTAAACATTCCTTATTCAACTCTTCCTTCTTTACTCGTCTGTGTCTTTCGTAGCCTGTAAATAGCTCCTCCGCGCCCAGTCCGTAAAGAATCGTTTTTATGCCGCAATCTTCTTTCGCAAACTCGCATGCTACGTATAAAGGCAACGCAACACTCGTCATCATAACGTCCGTATCCTCAATCACGGGAACGACTTCTTTGACATATTTCTCGAGTTCCTTAACCCTCATCTTCTTTAGTTTCCACTCAACACCCAAATCCGCTGCAAAACGCTCCGCAAATCGTAAATCCTCTGCTTCCTTCATTCCCGGCTCCTCTACCGCCACCGTATAACAGACAAAATCAGCACCCAAATCCTTGCATAAATAAGCGATGAGTGTAGAATCCAACCCGCCTGAGAAGAGCACGCCAAATTTATCTCCTGACCGTGAGGGTATCCTTCTTGAAATACTCTCTCGCAGCAAGTGCAGCAAATCTTCTTTTAGCTTCTCCTTGTCCTCCTTTAGCTCGGGTTCAATGTCAAAAAAATCTCGTTTCTCGAAATTCAACCTGTCTTCCCGTAAGTCATATTTTAGCAGCACTCGCGGGTCAAGCACAATTGCATGCGGAAATCCCATCGCTTCCAACCCTTTCTTCTCCGAAGCAAATGCAAATCCATCGGCATGCGCGAAGCAAACAGGTTTTAACCCTATTATGTCTCGTGCTATGCACAACTCAGCGCTATCGCCTTCACGTATCCAATGTGCAAATGCATACGCAGCATCAACCCTTTTCTCGGAAAGAAAAGCTTTTTCGTTTAATTCACCCTTGTTGTAAATTTCCGCATCTGCAACGAGCTTGTCTTTTGAACCTTCGCTTGAAGCTCTCGGTTCACAGGAGCAACACGCAATACAATTCCTGCTCCTATTCCCCTCCACAACCTGCTTTAATTCTTGCAGGTCTTTTGAATGCCAATCGCCATTATCCGTGCTAATCCTGAAGTCTGTCTCCCTGCCCTTCTTCAGCACGTTTAAACCAGCGATTACGAGTTCGGTTGACTTTTCGTTGTTAAAAACGCCGATTATTTCGCACATAAACTTTTCTTTTAAAAATTCACACTACCGCTTCTATCACCCTCGCATAAGCAGGTCGCGTAATAAAAACCCCGAATAGCAGTCCAACAATGATTACAATAGCGAACCCCCTTAATGTGCCGAGTGCCATAAAAGCAATCGCAAGCATCGCCACGATAGTGGTCGTCGCAGATACGAATATTATACCAAATGCAAAGTCTATTCGTTTACGATACATTTTCGTGGAAGAACGACCCCCGGAAAGCACTTCGTCCGTTATTATTACCAACTGGTCCACTCCCGTGCCGATTACCGCTATTATCCCTGCAATGCTCGGCAAATCCAACTGCCAGTGTATCACCGCTGCGAACCCTAATATCAGTATCACTTCACTGGAAAGCGCGAAAAACATTGGCAATACTATCTTAGGCTCCCGGTATCGCAGGAAAACGACCACCGTAACGGAAATAAGAGCAAGCAAGCCCGCTATTAACGCGCCCTTCTTGAATTTCGCTCCTAAATATGCGGGTACTTCCCCTGAACCTACTATATCCACGTTTACCGGTAACGCACCAGCTTTCAGGTGTATTATCAATTCTCTTGCCTTTTTTCTCCCTTCCTCTTCTCTCCCTGTGTTTGCAGTCCACCGGTAAATAACCCCTTCTTTCAGTTTCTTGCATGCTTCGTCCGCTATCGGGGCACTGTACACCACAACATTGTCAAGCAGCATTGCCAGTTCGTGGTCCCCTGGATTATCTACGGCACCGGACTCAATTGCAGAATCTCGTAATGCGGTTGCTCCACCTTCATTCAATGCAAAAGGAGCTCCCCATTCCTCAAACTCCTCGCCTTGCCATTTCCCTATCTCGCTCGTTGGCGTTGTCCCTACACTTTCTATTCCCTCGCTGCCATACATGACATGAGTCGTGATATTCTCTATCTCTTCTAACCGCTGCCCTTTCGCTATGTCCCCCCCCGTTCCATTCGTCTGTATCCGTATCTCAAACTTCCCCGGTTTGCCCACCATGTCCCTCGCCGTTCGGATATCTATGCCGGCTAAGTCTATAATCATGAGGTTATCGCCAACCGTTCTTATCGTAGTGCTTGCTAATCCCAGCATGTTTATTTTTGTCTCTATTATTCGACGAGTTTCATCCCTTGTTGCCCGAGTTATAGAATCCTCAAAGAAGTCTTCACCGTTTGGTTTCTTTGCTATACTACCGTTAATCCCTTTTAACACCTCCAACAGCTGCTCTTTTGTAACGCTCTTCCTTATCTCATACACCACTCCGTCATCAGCCTCGTAAGGCGTCACCTCCGTATCTAACTCCTCTTCAAGAAACTTAACTACTTCCGTATCATTAACAGACGTTGTATTTATCTTGACAAGAGTCCCTTCTAATTTCAACTGCAACGAACTCCCACCCACTAAATCCAGACCAAATCTCAGGTTGCCGTTTATCCCTGCGTCCGCAGGCGGTGGCGGGTACACATAGATGGCGAGCAAAGCGGCAAAAACGCACAATATCACTGCTATTACCCTTATGTCGCCCAGCAAACCTCCTCCGTTTTTTTTCATTGTGTCCGTCCCTTATCTCCACTCCTTCCCTTACTCTACTCTACTCTATACTATAATCGCTATGCTATACTTCTATACTTACGAAAGTATATGATTCCTGTACTTTAAAATTTAAAAGAATACAATACACTAACAAATGTTTTCAGCAGTAAAAGAGGGAACCACGAAGATATTAATACCGACAGAAACTACAAAGTCAATTTTTTATAATCCGCAGATGGAATTGTGCAGGGACATAGACATGGCGGGCATAGCTGCTTTTGTTTCCTCCATGCCTTCACAAAAGATATCTCTGACGTACATAGATGCGCTTGCAGCTACGGGCGTGAGAGGCGTTAGAGTGGCGAAAGAAGTTGGCCTATGCGTGGTTATTAACGACCGAAGCCGACCCGCTTACGAAGTCATAAACCGAAACATAAAGCTGAATGCGGTTGAAGGAAGAGCGAAGGCGTATAACGAGAATGCAAATGTGCTTCTACTTCAGAATAAGTATGACCTGGTGGACTTAGACCCTTTTGGGTCACCAGTTCCGTTTCTGGATGCCGCATGTAAATCGGTGAAGAAGCTGTTGCTCATTACTGCGACAGATACCGCACCCTTATGCGGAGCGCATTCCGGTGGCTTGAGAAAATATGATGCGAAGCCCCTTAACACCGAATATCACAAGGAGATGGCAACTCGTATTCTCTTAGGTAAAGTAACGAGAGACCTGTGCAAGTATGACAGGGCGATACTGCCACTGCTATCGTATTCCAAGGCGCATTTCGTAAGGGTCATAGCACAAGTGGAAAAAGGGGCGAAAAAAGCAGATGACTGTATGAAACGGCTTGGGTTTATCGCGCATTGCTTCTCCTGCGGCAACCGGTTCGCTTTTGCGTGCTCCGACCTGATGGAACTGAAAGTAGAGAAGAAATGTGGGGTATGTGGTGCTAAAATACGTATTGCAGGTCCTTTATACATAAATACAATAAAACAGAAGGGCTTTTGCGAACAGGTGCATAACGAACTGGGAAAAAGAACACTGGGTAAAAAGAAAGAAGCAATGAAAATCGTTGAGACTTCTATAAATGAGTTGGATATACCTTTTTTTTATGAGCATCATGCGCTATGCAAGGCGTTAAAAGTTCCTCCTTCTTCTATTTCGTCGTTAATTAACGCTTTACAGTCAAGTGGGTTTTCTGCAAGCAGAACGCATTTTTCAGATACCGCATTTAAGACGAATGCGAGAATGGAAGAGATAAAGGGCATTTTGAAGGAATGAATTATATAGTCATTCTAAAATTATTAACCACAAGATTACACAGATTTTCACGAGATACCAAAGAAAACTTTTTTTTTGGCTTTTCTTTTAACAGAGATTTCTTTTTTTTAAAAAAAGAAAAAGTGTTATGTTAATCTCGTGGAATCTTGTGGTTTTTTTTTCACCTCAGGTAATCACATACGGTATTGCTTGGAATTGGGTATTTGGAGTTTCTCAATATACGCCTCGTTTTCTTTGCCTTGCTCTATTTAAAAATACGATCACCACTATTGCAATAATTGCCACTACAGCCAGAGCACTATAATTCATATGCTTTTTAGTGCCAACTGCCGATTCGGCTTTTTGTTTCGCAAGTTCAGCATAATAAGAAGCATTTGTTGCTGTCTCTATCGACTCTTTTGGCCACCCTTCCCAATAGTCTCTTTCAGCGTTTTCTAAATATACACTTGCCATTTCAAAAGCCGTATCTGCTTCGGATACGTCAATTCCTTTTTCTGTAGCGTTAGCAATGGTCCAATTCGCACTTTGTAGTTTTTCTCGTGCTTCATTCATCGCGATTATAGCGTC
Source organism: Candidatus Methanophagaceae archaeon GoMg1 (assembly GCA_013180605.1). Classification (GTDB taxonomy): domain Archaea; phylum Halobacteriota; class Syntropharchaeia; order Alkanophagales; family Methanospirareceae; genus QEXZ01. The sequence continues at coordinate 31,918 of QBUL01000181.1, forward strand.
TTCTATTATCTCCGATGATACATCCTTTTTTATGCTTTCCACTGAACAATATACCCCTTTTACCTCCTGCGTTATATTTAAAAAAGTGATATTTTCCCTCTTTTTCACCTCTGGTGCTTTTCCTCTCACTAATATCTTTACTTCTTTATCTCTCCCATGGTTCACCGTAAAAGGACTTTTATATTCCTTAGATTTGCCATCTACAGATATAGTCGGCTCTATATTCTCCTTTTCCAAAAAATAAGAATAAAAAGAGAGGTCAGATTTATCTATTGGCTTGCTAAAATTAGTTAAGACCACTTCTATCGTAACTACACTACCATTTTTTACCATTCCGTATGAATTGAAAAAGTTATAATCCTCATACTCTATCTCTGTTGCAACCTCCACGAACTTAGATTCCTGTAAGTTCGCTTGCTCTTTCGCAATAGCACCTACGCTCATGCATATTGACATCAAAAAAAACGCCAATATTAGTGAAAATAACAATTTCTTTGTCAACATTATTCTCATCCTCCTATCTTACCTCAGAACAAAGGTTTTATATTTCCGTTTGTATCCATTAATTCCTGATATTCACGCTCCTTCTCACTTGTCACCTCTTTTAATGTCTCCTGTGCTTCTGCTCCCATTTCCTGTAACTCTTTTATTCTTGGTATATTAGATACACCGGAAAAGAGCACAACTGTCGCCACATGTTCACTCTTTACAATCGGGAAATCACCGCCTCTTACTTCCGTTCCTCTTATCATCTCCTCTATCCGTTCCTTCGATTTCTCCATGCCCTTCCTACTTAACTCCTCTGGTGGTCCCGCTGCTATTACCAAAGCCCTTTCCGCACTTGACAGTTCACAAGGAATCGTTAATCTGCCTGCTACTGCTCTCCTTGTCAAAGAAGTAATCCTTGTAACTGAATCCAGCTTATCCATCGTTCCCTTCTTCCTAAAAAGCTTCTTTAATCCTCTTTCTCGCTCTATTTCTTCCGCAGCATAGCCAATTGTGGATATTCCGCCTCCTTTAAGCGTGTTCATTATCTCCGCAGCATCTACTACCATCTGCCCCACTTCGTTCGCTTCCCCCGCACCAAACAAAATCCCGAATCGCCTCACTATCTCCTCGTTTATGCCCGCATACGCCTCTTTTACCGTCTCTCCTCCCGTCTTCCACACGTCATTATCGAAAAGGAAAAGATTGTCAACCTCATTCATGAAAGTCATCAGACTCCGTGCAGCGTTTAAAGAGTATAAACTTCCTTCCCCCTTCGCCGGTAATATCCCCAGCCCGTAAACCGGCTCTTCATATAATTTCTTCAGCCTCCTTGCCAGCACGGGAGCGCCTCCCGAACCGGTTCCACCTCCTAAACCCGCTATTACCAGAAACGCATCCACGTGATGTGTCCCTCGTTTATCTATCTCAGTTTGTATGGTATAAATTTCATCAGTGGCAACCTTCGCCCCTAATTCGTTATCTGCTCCTATCCCATGCCCTTTCGTCAATGCCTCGCCTATAAGCACCCGGTCTTCCATTGGGATGTTCTTTAGCCCAATCAAATCGGACTTCGCTGTATTAATGGCCACGGCATTAATCACAAAATTCTGCCCCGTTCGCTTTGCAAATTCCAAAAACGCATCTGCAACTCTTCCTCCCGCTTGTCCATAGCCTATTATAAATACCCTCATTTTATTCCCCCTCTCTTTCTCCTTTTTAATTTATATTTTGTATCTTTCATTAATATGTTATTTTGCAGATAGTGTCTTATTATATATAAGTACTCATTTATAGCTCGAATATTTTAGAACGACATTCTTGCTGTACATATTTAAACGCACATCGTGCATGGATATTCTGCCCTTTTCCAAATTCATGCCTGCGCCTTTTTGTTTTTGCTGATTTATTATTAACCCGCCTATATTTCCCGTTTCAATTTCAAAAACAATATCTCCCACGTTCCCTATGTACTCCCCTCCTGCCGTTATAATCTTTCTATCTAAAATAGATGTACCAAACATCTTCATCGCTCGTTTTTTGCGATCGGATATTAAATTCCTGATAAACAACTCACTTCTTCTTATCTCTTCTATATCATGCCCTAATAGATCGCCTATCGCTTTTACATCCACTACATCTTCCAGCTCGAGTCCAAGTCGGTATAAAATAGTATGCACCAAACATTGGGCGAACGCAAAGGGGTAGCTAACGGCATATTTACCGTGCGCCTTTGTCATATCCCCATCATCTACATCAAATAGGTACTCGTTCACTGCCTCTTTTACCTCCTTTGTAATCAATTCCTTTACGTCATCTTCCGTGACGGGTACGGGTATCGTCCCCTTCTCTATTCCCTTACCCTCACAAATTTGGATTGCATAGGTGACAAAATGTTTTATCGCATCCTCTTCAATCGGCTCAAAAACGAAATTCCAGGGAAATAGACGTGATCGTGAGTAGGCAACGGCTTTTTCCCTTCCTTCTTTTTCCTTCCCCTGCTCCGCTCTCATCTCTTCTCCCCTCTCCTTTTCTTTATTTTTTTATTTTTTTTTTCACTTCTTAAAAAATTTCAGCATCTTATGAATATTCAAGCTTGAATCGGAAATACTTTTTCTTTTCCCTTCCCCTTCCTCTTTGCTCACCTCGATATTACAAATTCGCCATACCCATTCGCCAAAATCTGTCGCTTCGTATTCACCGTCATATTCCTTCGCCAAGTTATACCCTCTCTCACCGCTTACTAAATATACAACGCCATTAACAAGCTCTTTGTCGTAGGTATCATCACTTACAAGCTCTTTATATTCCTTGTCTTCGTGGTGAGAAATATCTTTTATTTCCTTTATCCGCAGTCTTCTCCCCTCTTTAATCAACGTTTCCAATGCATTAAGAGCGTATCCATTCTGTTTGAGCAGCATATAGCTCTTGCCTATTTTGTTTTCCATACCGAGCATGTGCTTCGCTGCCTCCTGTATTATCATTATTATATAACCCAGAACCTTCAAAGGCGATTTCTCCTTAGTGTGAATTTCTATGCCAGCCGTAGAGAAAGTGGCTTCTTTAAATTGAATACTTGGCTGTGGTTTGCCAAAAAAGATGCCAGTAAGAACAGAGAAATAAGCTTCAGAAATCGGCTCATGTTCGCTATCGTAGGGAAAGCGAGTCCCATCAAAGGAGTCAAGATTGGGAGCAAAATCTGCAGTTAGCTCTAATATCTCACTTTTAACCTCTTCTACCTTCAAAACGGCACTGCTTCTGTCTTCCTTCTCCCTTCTCAGCTGCTTCGCTTCGGCATCCAACTTCTCCCTTAGCTTTCCCCCTATCCCCTTTTCCAATAGCTCTTCTATCTCGTATAACTTGTCCTCACTCGCTTTATCAGCGTTTATTCCTTCTAATCGCCAACATTCAGTGGCTAATACATTTGCATTTTCATTGAATTTATCCACCATTTTCTCTTTTCCCCTCTCCCCCAAGGGCGGCAAATTTCTATTTCTATTACTATTCTCTTCTTTCTTTCTTTCTAAAAACTTATTCTGAAAACTATTTATGTCCTTATTTAACCGAAAGCTTTATATAACCCTTCCTTCCTAAGGAAACAACTACCAAGAAAAATTGTACGTAAATGATGTAAAAAAGGGGGATGGATGATAAGATGGATACAATATTTGGGCATAGTCCCGAGGAAATAGATGTGAATGAAGAAGCAGAGGAAGATTGGTTTGGCGTGCCGAAGATAGCGATCGTTGGTGTGGGCGGAGCAGGTAACAACTCTATGAACAGGTTAGAGCGCTTAGGGGGTCTGGAGGGAGTAGATAGAATAGCTATAAATACAGACAAACTGCACCTGGATTCGATAAGTTGCGAAAAGAAGGTATTGATAGGGAGGTCCCTTACCAGGGGGTTAGGAGCCGGAGGGTCTCCAGAAGTAGCGAGGAAAGCCGCGGAAATAGACAGAAACGAATTAGAAGGGTTGTTGGGAGATAAGAACTTTGTGTTCCTCACTGCGGGAATGGGCGGAGGAACAGGCACAGGGGCTTCACCCGTTATTGCAGAGATAGCAAAGGAAGCGGGCGCGATTGTCGTTGCTATGGTCTCGTTCCCGTTTGGGGTGGAGCGGAAAAGGAGAGACAGGGCAGCAGAAGGGATAGAGGAATTGAGAGAAGCAACAGATACGGTTATCGTATTGGAGAACGACAAATTACTAAAATACGCAGGGAACCTCTCGGTGAATGATGCGTTTAAAACAATGGACATGTTGATTGCAAGTACAATACAGGGCATAGCGGGGACGGTAACACAACCTTCTCTGGTTAATCTCGACTTTGCAGACCTCAAGGCAGTAATGGCAGAAGGCGGTGTCGCGGTGATGCTCGTCGGCGAGACGACAAAAGCGGAGAACAAACCCGAAGCGGTGGTGTCGGATGCGCTCAGCCATCCGCTGCTCGAAGCGGACTATCGAGATGCAAAAGGTGCTCTTATACACATCACAGGCGGCTCGGACCTTACAATGATCGAGACAAACGACATCGTGGAGTTGCTCACCTACGACTTGAATCCTGATGCAAACGTGATATGGGGAGCGAGAATAGATAACGATTACGCGGGAAAAGCAAAGGTAACGGCGATAATTACCGGTGTAGAGCCAACATGGGTATTTGGCGGAAGATACGAAGACCGAAAAGAGGGTATAAACCAGAAGGTAAAGAATGTAGGTGCAAGTGCAGGTCGTAGAGGAGGAATCGGAGATATTATACCCATTATTCGCTGAGTAACCGAACAGAAGAAATATATTGCAATAGAACAATCTAAATATAGGGGAGAGAGGAAGGGCAGCTGCCGGTCTTCCTTTGTAAGAAGGCTGAGGAAAGTCCCTCCACCGCGAAAACACGAATGCCGTGAGGGCATAAGGCGAGAGTCTTGGCTATGGTATAGAAACGATACCGTGTCATATCAATGCAATGATTCCGTAAGGATGAGGTCGTATGGCACGGATGGAACGACCAACCTCGTGGGTGCAAGCCTCAATTTGAGAAGGCGCGCAGATAAATGCTGCCGAAACAGAAGGGGGCTTACTCTCCTCACTCCCCCTCAACTCTATAAGGAATTTCTATCGTCATTAACTCTCTTGCAACTTCGGTGTTCTCAAACACACGCCGTGCTTCTTCTTCCAGCTTGCTCGCACCGCCTAAATCGGAATACCTCGCGCTGAGGTGCGTCAGGATAAGTTTTCTTACGCTCGCTTTCTTCGCAACTTCCGCAGCTTCCGTAGCAGTCGAATGCATGTAATCGATCGCATATCGTTGCGTTTCCTCCGATAAAGTACCTTCATGTATTAATAAGTCTGCGTCCCTGCTCGCTTCTATCACGCTTTCGCAGGGTCTTGTATCGCCGGTATATACGATTTTCCTGCCTTTTCGCGGCGGTCCTAAAACCTGTTCCGGTCGTATCTCTTTTCCATTTACCGAGATGGAATGCCCTGATTGAAGTTTGGAAAATAAAGGACCGGGTTTGATGCCGAGCTCTATTGCTCTTTCTCGATTAAATCTCCCTGGTCGCATTGCCTCTTCCAACACGTATCCTATACTTACTATATTGTGCACCGTTTTTATCGCTCTTATCTCATACTTCGGTCTTTTTACCACGTCCCCTGGTTTCAGTTCTATCGCTTTTACTTCAAAACTCCTTCCTGCATAACCCAAAGCCAGAAGATGGTACAGGAATTTATCCACCTGTCTTGGACCGTATATCTCCAGCGGCTCTTTCCGACCCTGCAACGCCATTGTTTGTAGCAGACCTGGAATACCGAGCACATGGTCAGCATGGAAATGCGTGATAAAAATGGAGTTTAGTGTCATTCCGGTCTTTGCGCGCATCATCTGCCGCTGCGTGCCTTCTCCACAATCAAATAGCATTAGTTCCCCCTCTCTATTTACCGCTATTGCAGATGGATTCCTGTTCGGCGTTGGTGTCGAGCCACCGGTTCCTAAAAACGTTATTCGCAGCATAAACCTTTTCTTAGAAAGAATGCTTACCAAAAGAAATAAATAAACAATCAGAATAATGGATTAATCATGGCAATAAAAGTAGCAGTTGCGGGAGCAAGAGGTAGAATGGGCGGTCAGGTGGTGGGGAGCGTCCTGGAAACCGATAATATGGAACTGGTGGCGGGTTTTGATTCCCGTGGTGTAGGAGAAGAAATAGCACCGGGAACGGGAGTGAAAATATCGAGCCCAGAAGAACTGGAGCACGTGTTAAACCGGGTCGAGCAGGATGTATTTGTGGATTTTACGAACGCTGCAGCAGCAGTTGAAAACGTTAAAGTCGCCGCTCGTAACAAACTAAAGCTCGTGGTTGGCACCACAGGATTCTCGGAGGAGCAGTTCAAAGAGATGGAAAACGCTATAAAAGACCATGCCCCTGCCATTATTTCCCCTAACTTCTCTATCGGTGTGAACGTCTTCTGGAAATTGATTGCCGAGGCGGCACGGCATTTTTTGCCATATCGGTACCACATGGAGATTATAGAGATGCACCACTCGCATAAAAAGGACGCTCCAAGCGGGACGGCGGTAAAAGCCGCGGGAATCCTCGCTGATTGCCTCGGAGAAAAAACCACATTTGTCTACGGCAGGCAGGGCATCACAGGAGAGAGAACGGATGAGGAGATAGGGATACATGCAATCCGTGCAGGGGACATCGTTGGCGACCACACGGTATTATACGCGGGCAAGGGAGAGCGACTGGAGATAACACATCGTGCACAGAGCCGAGAAGCTTTCGCTCTGGGTGCGATAAAAGCCATTGAATGGATTAACAGGAAAGAGGAAGCGGGGATATACTCGATGGAAGCGATGATGGCGGAATTGGAACGAGGCAAATGAGCGAAATTTCAAAAAAGGTGAAAGATTTAAGGGCAGGTAGCACCGTTGAGTCCACTTTTCTGATACTGGAGAAGGAACTAAAAGAATTTATCAGAAAAGAAGGATACTACCTGCAGGTGCAATTAGGAGATGGCTCGGGCAGTATATGGGCGAAGTGCTGGAATAACGCGGAAGAAGTCGCATCTCGGTTCGACCCCGGCGACGTTGTTCGTATAAAGGGCGTGGTGGAATCCTTCAAAGGTCGTTTACAGTTAATCTTCACGTCTGAAGGGCTTGAAAGAAGTACTGAACCATGCGACATCGCCGAATATCTGCCAATAACATCGAAAAACATAGACTTTTTGGTTGATGAGCTACTAAAAACAGCGGAGAGTATGGAGAACGAATATCTTAAGCAACTGGTTTTTTCTTTTCTCCACGACCCTTCCTTTGTGAATTCGTTTAAGAGGGCTCCAGCCGCTAAATTTCATCACCATAATTACACCGGCGGGTTGATCGAGCATACGCAGTCGGTTATGGCGATATGCAAAACCATCTGCGGGTTATATCCCGAACTCGACAGGGATTTGTTACTTGCGGGTGCCATCCTGCATGACGTAGGGAAAACAGCGGCGTATGAATATTCGTTTCGGATAGACGTAACAGAAGAAGGCGGGCTGGTAGACCATGTCGTTCTGGGTTACCGAATGGTGAGGGGAAAAATAAAAGAGATAAAAAGTTTCCCTGAAGAACTTGAGCTCAGGTTGCTGCACCTTATCCTGAGTCATCATAATTACGGTGACTGGGGCTCTCCGGTGAAGCCCTTGTTTGCAGAAGCGCAGGCATTATGTTATGCCGACCTGCTCGATTCTCAGCTCAAGGAATTCATGCAGATACAGAAACAAGAGGAATCGAAAGGAAAAGAAGGCGTCTGGAGTGACTACAGCCGCAGCTTAAACCGTTTCTTTTATCTGGGCAGAGGAAAAATACATTCTAATAAATAAAAAAATGAACGAAACTAATTTTTCTGACGAGAGCATTTTAAAGTTAATAAAACTGCCTGATTTACTCTCGGTCATCAATGCCCTGTTCGGCTTCACTGCGATACTATTTGTACTTCGTAAAGTGAATGCGAGCGCAATTGAAAATGCGCTTATATTGATTTTAGCCGCGGCGGTCGTTGACGGATTAGATGGCGTAGTGGCAAGAAATATGGGAGGTTCGCCCATAGGCAAATATCTTGATTCGCTTGCTGATATGCTCTCCTTTGGTGTCGCACCTGCAATTGTCACGTATGTGTTTCTCAATGACTATTTGCATGTTTACGCTTACGCATACATTACATTGGCTCTCTGCGGTGCGTATGTGATAAGCGGGATGTTAAGGCTTGCGAGATTCGATGCAAAACCTTCCTTTCAAAAAGACAAAGTGTACTTCGAGGGATTTCCAATTACATGGGCTGCAATTTCTTTAGCTTCGTTCATGCTTGTGTTCATCGAATTTCCCTTGTTTTATCCCTATTTTTTCCTTCTGATTGTGTTAATGGGTGTTTCATGTGGCTTGATGACCAGTAGAATAAGGTATAGAAATAGAAGGGACAAGCGGATAGCGATACCCATAGGGATTATCTTTTTCACACTGTTCTTTTTCTATGCATTCTCTCTGCCGTTCGTTTACCCAGCAGCCATTATTTTTGTGTTAACGGCGTCCTATATCCTCAGCCCTTTTTTTCGTTATGACTCGCTCTCCCCCCCTGTCGGCACAGTCTAAAAATCAAGTCTGTTGACAAGAAGTTGCATCGCGGATTGCCCTTGTGGCTACCCACTCCATTCGGGGTAATCCTACTGCGGAACACGCCGGGGGTAACGCTTGCGTGGTATGCTCGCAGGACAACGTGGAAAATCCGAGAACCCAGCTTGGACTAACTGCCAGGATAAGAACGCTCTGAAGAGTGTAATGCGAACCATTGTAAGAGTCGTAAATTAGAATAAGCGAAATTGGGTTGATACGCTTAGACCAAAAGGTGCGGAATCAGACCATAA
>QBUL01000100.1 GCA_013180605.1 Candidatus Methanophagaceae archaeon GoMg1
AAGAATCAACAAACACGGTTAAACTAAAATAAATCTGCGTAAATCAGTGTAAATCCGTGTCTCAAATAGAAGGAGGTTATACTTTATACAATGAAAAATATCTGGAGTGGGGAATTCCAAAGAGCAGCATTGAGAATAGCAGAGAAAGACCTGAGGACAGAATTCCGGCGCTCTTATGAGATTCTATCTATCCTTACTTTTTCGGTGGGTTCCATACTGATTTGCAGCTTTGCGTGGAGCGGTGGCGGCGGCGGTGCGACAGACCCCGAAGTGGCAGGTGCAGCACTATGGGTTATCCTTTTCTTTTCAAGTATCCTTGTGTTTACTACTTCATTCACGCGTGAAGCAGACAGGGGAACGCTTGGCGGTCTGAAAACACTGCCTTGCTCATCGCTGGCAATCCTGTCCGGGAAAATCATCTATGGAACGGTACTGTTATTTTTCGTTGAATGCGTGTTAATTCCGTTTTCCGTCATCTTTTTAAATCTCGAGCTGGGCACACGATTTCCCGCTCTATTGCTTGTATGTTTCTTAGGTGCGATTGGACTCGCGTTCGCAGGTTCTTTTATTTCCGGACTAGTAATGTTTTCGGAAGGCAAGACTCTGCTTCTTTCTTTTCTCCTTATTCCTATTTGTATGCCGGTGCTTATTCCATCGGTAATGGCAACAAAGAAAATCGTCAGTGGTTCGGGTATAGCCGACGTAATACCGGAATTAAGACTGTTAATCGCTTTTCTGTTCCTGATAACTGCGATAATGGTTCTTACTTTTGAGTTCGTGCTTGAAGAGTAATTCGTACTTATTCACCGCTGAGCCCGCAGAGAACGCGGAGATTCTTTCCCGCCATCACCGCGCCCCCGTTCTTGGTGGTAAACAACTATCACGACTCATGCGTCAAACACAAAAAGCATCCTCGTCATTCGCTGATTTTTTATCTGGTCTGGCTTCACCGGCTGGAGATAGCACCAATAATCTCTGCGATTTCGTCTTGTGTGAAGTTGTGAGGAATAACATAAAACACCCACTCTTGATCTGCCCAGAAGTAGTGCGAGACATTGCCTGACGACGTTTGATATACCGTTTTCTCAGCGATTGTAAGCTCCTTTAGATCGGATGCCCAACTGCCTCCCCATTTTTGCATACCTACCACCATCTTCTCCGTCTCGTCGTTTGCAATCGTCTCGTTTGGATACCTGGTCGTCCACAGGGTCAACAATTTACCTTTTTCCATATTCATATAATGCACGATTGCCACGTCTTCAACATGCTCAACACTGCCCGTATGCGACTGTTTTACCTTCTGCAACGCATCATCACCGCAGGATACTACTACCTTCTTCATGCCAAGGACTTCATCGGGTGCGATCGCAGAAGCATTAACGTTCACATTTACGTTCGGGTTCACTTCATGTGACGGTGACGGTGACAGTGACGGTGTAGCAGCATGCGGTTCAGTCAGGAACTCAACGTAGCCGAAATACGACATTGCTACTGTCGCTACCAGCAGGATAACAATAGCGATCAGGAGGATTTTTTTGTGTGTGTGGTTGTTCATGTTTGTTACTTAGACGTTAGATTTATTTAAACAAAAGAAAATTGTGTCCTCTTCAAGACTTGCAGTAGAATTCCAAGACTTAAAATAGATGGTCATTTTGGTTTATATACCTAATAGTACAAATAGCAGATAATGGCAGATGCAAAAGCAAACATAGGTAAAATGGAAGAGATCAACGATTTGCCTCGGAACGTGAAACCATTAAAACGGAATGAATACACGGTAATCTATGATGACGTAGCCACAACAATATTTTCAAAAGCTTCGCAGATGCTTACAAAACGCTCAATCCCGTTCTCAGTTGATGATATAAAAGAAGAACGAGACGCTGAAGATGACTCGTGGGGATACACAGTGATTAAGATAAAGGTTGAAGTCAAGGAAGATTTCAATCGGATTTCTGATGAGATTATTAGCTACGCTTATGCGGATATTGACCCAAACGATGCAACAAAGGTGTTATTGGTACTTGAGAATGTTTAATCCTGTAGAATTCTTAGATTTGGCAAGGGAACTCTTAAATGGCGGGGAGGGGGAAATAAGGACAGCAATAGGCCGGGCATATTATGCTTCTTTTCTAATTGCGAGAGGTGCTGTTGATGTTACTATTACTGGAAAGACACCAGAAGTGCACAGAAGAGTTGTGAGTGCTTTATACAGAAGGAACCCCGTCATTGCTAACAAGTTACATCTACTATGGAGACAAAGGAATTTCGCTGATTATGATATGGGAATCACATTGCGTGTGAACGATGCAAAAAGTGCTATACTGCTTGCAGAAACGGTGATTGCCGAGGTAAGTTCATGGAGCTCGTGATGTGGTAATCGCATCTCATACGGTACTATCTAATTTTCCAGTGAAATTGCTCTATCCTTAAATTTCACCGCAGAGCACATGGAGAACGCAGAGGCACCAGAAAAATATAGACAACGATTGAAACAGTCTTAAAACTCTGCGTGCTCTGCGCTCTCTGCGGTTAATCTGACAATGTCATCTTAAATCTGGTCTCTTTTTACAACCAGTACAGGTCGTTTGGAGCCTCTAATCACCTTCTCAGAGACCGAGCCCAGCAGCATCTCCCTGACATTGCTCTTGCCATGCGAGCCGAGCACGATGAGCGAAACGTCTTCGTCTTCTACGATTTTAAGTATTTCCTTGAACGGAATTCCATCGGGCGTTTTTACGCTCACTTTTAGCCCCTCATTTTCTATCTCCTCCTTGACCGCCGCCATTTTCTTCTCGACATTTGCTCTCATCATTTCTTGAATTTCTGGTTCATAAACCACTGTCGTCTCTCCGGCCCATGCTACACCTGTTGCCATTGTTGCTATCTCTCGCACGTCCATCACATGCACGACCACGACCTCTTCAGTTCCCGCTTCCTTCAATTTCTTCACATATTCCAGCGCCTTAACTGCGCAATCCGAGAAATCTGTCGGATACAATATTTTTCTAAACATTGCTATTATCCCTTGTTAGCTATCGGGATTAATAGGGCACAACGGATCTTCAGCCCATATATCTCCTTCTTCTGCGTATGCCCTTATTCGGCATCCTCCGCCGCATAAATCCTTCTGTGAGCACGAACCACACTTCCCCTTCAAGAACTTCGTCTTTTCGCGGAATGCCGTGAGAACAGGATTTTCTGCATCATTCCACAGTTCGCTGAACTTTCTATTGCGAATGTTCCCGATTTTAAATTCTTCTAACTGCGCGAATTGACATGGATACACGTTCCCGGCGGGGTCAACGTTCGCAACGCGGTCGCCAGCACTACAAGAATCGCCCGTATATTGAAGCAATTTAAGTGCGTTTTCGTATTCGGGGCTGTTGTCCTCTCTCAATTTATTCAGCAGGTAAATGCCGTCTTGGGGTGCATCTACCGTAAGAATCTCCATTTCCTCGGGGTCCAAATCCCGTGCCCGCTGGTACAGCAGGTCAAAGATATGTGCAACTTCTTCAGGCTTTAATTGCTTCTCGTAAATCTCTTTTCCCCTTCCGCTTGGAACAAGCCAATAAACACAAAACCGCGGCACTTTTAAAACATGGGCAAAGTCCAGCAGGTCTTCTATTTCTTGATAATTATCTCTCGTAATGGTGATCCTGATACCCGCTTTAAGCCCGACTTCTGCGCAGTTCTTCAACGCTTGCACTGCTTTTCTGAAGCACCCTCGTTGGTTTCTGATGGCATCGTGCGTTTCCTCTTTCGCACCGTCCAGCGACACGCCGGCATACTCGATTCCGTATGCCTTTATCCTTGCTGCAACCTCCTTTGTTATCAGCGTGCCATTGGTGCTCAGTGCGGTTTTCAGCCCCTTCGCAGTTGTGTACGCCGCGAGTTCCCAGAAATCTTTTCGTACCAACGGCTCGCCACCCGTGAACAAAAGCAAAGGCACTCGCATCTCGGCAAGGTCGTCAATGAACGCCTTTGCCTCTTCTAATGATAATTCCTCTTCTGTATTCAGTTCTGGTCGAGCATTAATGTAGCAGTGCGTACAGGCTAAGTTGCATTTGTTCGTAATGTTCCAGAAAACCACGGGTCTGCGAGTTTCAGCAAATGCGAGTAATCTGCTTGGAACCTGATGCGGCGATTTTTTCCGGTGCTTTAGCGCTTCACTAACCGTTCCCTTTCCATGAACAAGCTGTGTTATGCGAATCATGTCTCTCCCACTTTTTGGTTGTTTGTCATGTTCTATAATTATGTTATCTAACAAACAATTTTAATTTTGTTTCAATTAAGTTAAGTTAATAGCCTGAAATTCACGGCATATAAGGGTTTAGATTTTTTAATCTTATTTGATTAGCTAACCACAAGATTACACAGATTTTCACGAGAAAAAGAATAATATTAACCTTATCTCAGCACACTGTTGATTTCTTTACCCCTTGTTAATCCCATCACTTGTGTTAATCTCGTGGTTTTTCATTTGCTATCTCAAAACGGCAAAAAAAAAACACAAGTTATTTATTGCAGCAATAAAAAGTAGTATTTATGCGATTGGGTATCTTTCTTTGCGCCTGTAACGGTACAATAGATATAGATTTTAAAAACGTCAAAAGGAGTCTGAGGAAGGATAAAGAAGTTGAAATCGTTGAACTCCATGACCAGTTATGTCAGGCAGGGTTGGATTATATCATAGACGACCTCAGAAGATTGGAGCTTGACGGCATATTAATAGCAGGCTGTAGCGAAAAAAAACGGCTGTTTGAGCGGGTAACCGCTGAATTTGGCCCTGACATCTTCTTCTTAAACATCCGCGAACACTGTGGTTGGGTGCACGGCAGAAAAGAAGCGACAGAAAAGGCAAAGGCTATGATAAAGGCCGCTATCAGTTACATTACAATAAAAACCGCACTTCCAGAGCCTAAAAAAAACGTGGTGGATGTTGGATACGATGTGTTAGTGATAGGTGAGGAGGGCAGAGGAGCCGTAAACGTTGCAAAAAGTCTTTCCCATCTGGCTAACGTCCATCTATTGACAAAGAATGTTCAAGAATGGTGTGATGAGCTGGAGATACACATTGGCGAAGTTAAAGGCATAAGCGGTGATATCGGCGGATTTGAGGTGGAAATAGAGAAAAATATAGACATAGAGAAGTGCATATCCTGCGGTCTTTGTGCGGATGCGTGTCCGAAAAATGTGATACGATATGATGCAGTGTACACAATTGAAGCGGGATGCGATGAATGTGGCGATTGTATTGATGTGTGTCCAACTGGCGCCATTGAGTTCCACAACCGTGAAGTCATCCATACGGGTCAAATTCTGGCGATTACGGAGGGATGCGGCTGGAACGGGTCAACCCGATTCGGGATTTACACTGCAGCGGATTACGAAGAAGCAATGAGGAAAGCAGTTGACGTGATTACGAATTTAGGAGAAATAGAGCATACGAAATTTCTGGATTTGGATTTGGAAAGATGTGCAAGCGGTAAGAGCGAATTAATAGGGTGTGAGTCCTGTTTACCCTGTCCCTACGAGGCGATAACGCGGGAAGGTGCGAAGATGGTGTTCAACGAGGTCCGATGTCAAGGATGCGGGCTTTGTTGTGCCTTATGCCCTCTGTCAGTCCCGCAATTAGAGGAATACCCCAACCATTTAATATATGCTCAAATAGAAAATCTGTTGTCTGCGGATTTAACGCAAAAGATTCTCTTATTTGCCTCTTCAGAACGCATTGAAGATTTAAACGTGATTGGCAGGAAGAAACTAAAATATCCTGCGGTGCTACCCCTCTTCGTGCCTTCTATTGATCTGGTATCTGAGACGCACATACTTAGTGCATTTGAACTCGGTGCGGATGGTGTCGTTCTGTGGGGATGCGAAAACGGCAATAGCCATCTCGAACAGATTGAACCTACGGTAAAGTTTACAAATATGGCTTTATCTGCATTCGACTTAGGTGCGGAAAGAGTGCTACTGGTAAGTGATACGCCGGGCGATGCAGTGAATAAGATGGCGAATTTTGCCAACGGCTTAAACCCTTCTCCTATTAGAAACAAGAAGCGGGAAACGATTGATTTTGGTAAAACCAAGAGGGATGTGCTGTTGGAATTAATGCGAATCTTTTCCGTGAAAACCAATGTGCATCCAACGCTAATAGAAAAAAACACGCAGTTTCCATTCGCTGATGTCTCCATTGGTTCTAACTCCGCATGCACGATGTGCAATGCCTGCGTGAACATGTGCAGGACAAACGCCTTGAGTAAGGAAGAGAACACGATTAATTTTGTCTATGGGCGCTGTATTGCCTGTGGCTTGTGTGCACAAGCATGTCCTGAAGAAGCGATAATCATAGAGAAAGTGCTTGATTTCTCGCGACTGGTAGAAAAAGAAGGGAAAAAACTCGCTGAACCTGAGTTCATTGCATGTGCGGGGTGCGGAAAATTATTTATGAGCAAATCGGCATTTGAGCGAATATCAGAGCTATTAAAGGAAAATGAAGGTGAAGGCAAAGTAGTAGGCGAAGGAGAACTCAGCATAGATGAAAAAATAGAATTGCTCAGATATTGCGAGGACTGCAGAGCTTCAAAAGCGGTTGAGTGGACGTATAGAAGGATGGGTGTAGAGGGACTTGGTTGAGGAGAAAAAAGTTAAATTTCACCGCAGAGCACGCAGAGAACGCAGAGGCATAAGAAAACAGAAAATAAATAAATCTGTGTAAATCTGTGTAATCTGTGGTTGGCTATAAAAGGAGCTAAACGAATACGATGACGGAAACAAAAGAAATTTTGGAAACGAGAAAAAATTTTTATGCGTTTTTGTATCGGATGTATTTAGAGGAGCCACCGAGAGCGTTTGCGGATGACCTGGCGAACGGAAGAATCTCTTTCTCTGATTCGATAGCGTTAGACGAAGAGCTATCCGAAGGGTTTCGTTTATTAAACGAATTTATGGAGAAACGCAAAGGCAAACGCAAAACGGTAGATGAATTGTATAAAGACCTGGTAGATGAATACACCCTTTTATTCATCGGGCCTCATAGACCACCGGTGCAGCCATACGAGTCGTGGTGGATAGATGGAAAGCTAATGGGGAAATCGCTATTAGAAGTGAAGAGAGCGTGTAGGGAAGCGGGTGTCGCTAAATCGAAGGATTATGCAGAGCCAGAAGACCATATCGCATTTGAACTCAAGTTTATGCATCATCTATGCGAGCTGGGATTCGGTGCGGAAAATGAAGAAAAGCGGAGGGAGTGTTTAAACCTGCAGAAGAAATTTCTAAATGACCATTTATTGAAATGGGTGCCTGATTTCTGCGATGCGCTATATGAATACAAACAATCGGATTTCTACAAGGGCATTGCGAAACTCACAAAAGGTTTTCTTTTGTTAGAAGATGCGGTGATCGGGGAATTATTGGAATAGAGGTAAAAGTGCCTGCAATTTACCTATGTTAGTTTATTCCATGTTTGTTTAAAAACCTATGCTGAAATGTCTATATTCGTTAAAAACCATTAAGTTTTATATAATATGAAGATGCAAATTATCAAAAAGTGATGGATATGTCAGGCAAAGAAGATATAAAAAACCTGCTAAAGATATCGGGATATTCAGACATAGCGATAGAATACTTCCTCGAGAAAGTGAACGTAGGGAAAATAGATAACCCTGACGCTTATTTTGTACATACCGGTCCGTGCGGGGACACAATGGAAATTTCCCTCGCAATCGAGCCGAAGTCACGAGTGATAAAGGAAGCGAAATTTCAGGCGATAGGGTGCGCAGGGGCTTTTAGCTCCGGGTCTGCCATTACCGAGATGATAAAAGGGAAAACGATAGAGCAAGCGGAAAAGATAGAAGAGGAAGACGTAATAGACTGGCTTGGTGGTATTCCAGGACAGAAGATTCACTGCACGTGTTTAGCAAAAAAGACGCTGAAATTCGCACTTAATGAATATAAGGTGGTATAAAAAGATGGATGATTTAGATAAGAAGATACTGAGAGAACTGCAGCGTGATTCTCGTAGTTCGTTCACGAAGATTGCACAGAACATAGGTGTAAGCACTGCGACTGTAAGCGAGAGAGTAAAAAGGCTAACGGAAAAAGGTATTATCTGCGGTTATACTGCGGTTCTCAATACCTCCGAACTCGGCATGGTAACGTTAATCACAAAGATAAAAATCAAGCCTGGATATAGTGTTGGTGAGGTCGGGAAGGAGATAGCGAAACTGGATGAGAGTTGCTGCATTCACCACGTAACCGGGGATTTCGACCTGCTCGTTATCTCTAAGTGCGTGGGTCATGGGAAATGTGGAGCAGTGATAGAGAAAAAGAAGAACATAGAGGGTGTGCAGAGCGTGGATGCGGAACTCGTGCTCAAGACGGTGAAGGAAGAGCTTAAGGTCAAGCTGTAGCTCTTCCCGGAAATTATAACCACCAGATTACACAGATTTTCACGAGATTATTTATTAATTTACCAAAGAAAACTTTTTTTGTTTTTTCTTTTAGC
>QBUL01000099.1 GCA_013180605.1 Candidatus Methanophagaceae archaeon GoMg1
TAAAAAATAGTGGTAAGGCGGACGATACGTATAGATTAGACATTGAAGGATTACCCAATGATTGGTATTGCAGGTATAAGGAGACAAAGGAGGGAAAAGAAGACATTTCTGAGCTCTTCATCGGCTCAGGAGAAGAAAAAACGCTGTATTTGGAGTTTGTTCCCCCGTACGACGTTGCGGTAGGGGAATATAACTTTACAAGCCTAATCCAATCTTCTACGGGGCAGTATGAGCTTAATCTTACGTTAAAAGTCAGGGGGAGCTATAAAATGAGGTTGTATTCCCGCAAGCTCAGCTACGAGGTAAAAAGGGGTGAGAGGGCTTCTATCGAGCTAACCGCTTCAAATGCGGGTAAGGGCGGTACGATAACGAATATAAAACCAGAGATAAGCGCTCCGGAGAGCTGGACTGCGACGATATATCCGAAAGAGGTGACAAGTTTGAAACCGGGTGATAGCGAGACTTTTACGATGAAAATAACGCCTCCCGGTGATATTACGCCCAGCGATTACAAGGTGACGGTGAAGATTAAAAGTGATCAACTGGAGAAGGAAGAGGATTTTAGAATAATCGTCGAGGAATCGTCTAATATCGCAATATATGGCGTGGTGATCATCGTTATAGTGATACTGGCTTTGGCTTTCATGTTCAGGAAGTACGGGAGAAGGTGATGAAAATGGATAAAAAAAGGACTATAACAATCTTTGCATGTGTTGTTATTGGATTGTTGATAGTAAGCTACGTTGTTATGCAATCAAAAACTTCGGAAAGTCCAAATGAAAGCAATACTGAAACTCAAACATTCGGAAATGATTCTGGGAATATTTCATCAGAATCAAAATTGGACATGAAAACAGCATTGGAAATAGCAAAATCGGACAGCAAAGTTCAGGAAATGCTTGATGGAAGGGAATTTAATGTAATGAGTTTGTCTTATGGACAAAGAGATGGGGAGATAATAAATGTTTTGGTTATTCAAATAGAAGGCGAAATCTATACAATCAGCATAGGCGAGAATAATACTGTGCTTTCAGCGGGAAAATTTGATAAAAGTCTTATTAATAAACATTAAGATGTAATAAAAATGGATAAAAAGGGCATCGCTGTATTGACAATGCTGGCATTGATAGGTGTTTTAGTGCTATGCTTCTTTTTGCAATTCCTTCTTCAAATGAATCCGATTGCAATGCAGGTAATGATAGCATTCATTGTTGCAACACTCACGTTTATAACTTATTTCATCACTACAAAATGGTTCAACAGAGAGAGGTTAGTAGTTGGGCTTTAATGGAAGTGAAACAGAGATACAAAAGAGGCTGAGGGATATACTATGCCCGAAAATCAAAAACTCGGAAACGAAAATCAAGAACTCAGATTTATCAAATAGCAAAATTTGTTATTCTTTCATTTATAATCGTTTATTTACTGTATTTCAAAACACACATGCCATTAAGCCTTGTTTTAATTCTTGAATTATTGCTCTTTATTAAAGTTCTTCCTATCACAGAATTTGTTGATGAAAAAATTGTTAAATATTATCCAAAATACAAAAAATTCAATATTTGGAAAAAGCGCTTAATTTTATTTGCTTTTTTCATTTTGATTTTTGTGATTTTAAAATTCATTATCGTAAATATCATAATGATTAGAATATTGAATATACCAATTGAAGAACAGATTTATGAATTTATTAACGAATATTTAAAGGTGGTGGGTTAAAATGGGTAAAAAATTAACCCTAATTGGAACAAGCCACATTTCAGATGTAAAAGATAGGGTTAAAGAAGAAATTATCAAAATAAACCCTCAAGTAGTTGCAATTGAGCTTGACCAAGAAAGATACGAAGAGATAATCAGTAATAAGCAGCCTTCTCAGTTACCAGGCGAAATAAATGAGATTCTTGCAGGTTTATTTGGTAGAAGGGTAAGAGATGATTTTAGAGGGGCAATAGAAGGGGCAAAAGAGGTTGGCGCAAAGATTGAACTGATTGACAAGAACATGAGAGAGATTATAAATGAAATCTTTGGAATTCTCCAAGAATTTTATCCGGAGATTAAGGAGGAGAAAGCTATAAAGACGTTTCAGGATCGGGTAAAAGCAGACCCAGATAGATACAGAAAAATTATATCAATAGATTCTAGCGTTGGGAATCTATCAAAAATCAGAGAAAAAAGCGGAGTGGATTCTGAGAGATGGAACAGGTATGAAGAATCACTTGGACCATATACGCAAAAAATCAAGGAGGTATGGGAAGGGAGAGAAGAATATATGGCTCCGAAGATAAGGGAGTTAGCTGAAGAATATGACAATATAGTGGTTATTACCGGTGCTGCACACGTATCTAATCTTGAAAATAAATTGGAAGGGTTGAGTATAGAGTGTGTATTTATAACTTAGGCACGCATCTGACAATAACGCACCTTTTTTATTTTTTAGGAAGGATGGAAAAAAAGATGGAAACAAAAAATATTCATGGAAAAATAGCATTCGTGGCGGCATTATTTGTCACTTCAGTGTTCGTGCTTGGAATAAAACTGTTGAATCCCACGCCAATACAAATATTCGTGAACGGGAATAATGTCGTAACGAAGCAAATTCCGGGCTTCTTCACATATACAGACGTGGTCATTCTTGTCATAGCTGCTCTTGTGCTTGGCATCAGTGGAGCATACCTGTTGTTCTCCGTTCCAGTTCCAGCAGAAAAACCTCCCGCTGCTGAAGATGCCGGAAAAGTGATACTGGAGGAAAGGAAAAAGAAATGGGGTGGGTTATCAAAAACGCTGAAGGATGATGAACGCAAGATATACGAAACGATTCTTGAGTCGGATGGAATTATCGACCAAAGCGAAATAGTGGAGAAAACCGGACTCCCAAAGGCAAATGTCAGCAGAGGTTTGGATTTACTGGAAAGTAAAGGGTTGGCAGAGCGAAGAAGGAGAGGAACGGGAAATGTGGTTTTGTTGAAGTGAGTGGGGAAAAAAGAAGAAAGAAGAAAAATAAAAATAACTTCAACTCGATTCGTTGCTATCGAAAATTTTATAAGCCATCAAACTTACTTAAACTGGTGATGAAAAACAAAACCAAAATATTCGGAATAAGCATTTTGCTAATCTTAAGCCTGCTAATTATTTCGAACATAGGCATGGCTTGTTTTAATCCAACGGATAGTTTTGCCACCGAAGTAGCTTTAAACAAACCTTCTATAACTTACGATTTAAGCGGAATAAAACAATCAAAGGATGTTATGGTTATAGAAAAAGAGAAAGAAGAAAGTCCTGATGTTGTTGAAGAGGTGCATAGAGAAGAAGTTGTCCCAAAACCGATTGAGATAATAATAATAGAAGAAGAGGAAGGAGAACCGAAAAAAAGTAAAGAGCCTTCTTTTGAAGATTACATAGAAACCGATGCCGTAATTTATCGTTCGCATTACGATAAAAACGTTGCGGTGGCTTTAACGGAAGAGGAATGGGAAGGTCAGAAATATTTAGATGTTAAAATACAGGTGCCAACCAAATTTGTTAGAAGCACCTATCCCGAGATAAGAGTGGATTTAGACGGTCTGCCGCCAATTACGCATGTAGTTGATAATAAATATCTTGAATCGTTGGGTTACCAAGTTGAAGGAGGGGTTCAGAGTGGTCATCTAAAAAGTTCACTTATAAAAGAAGACGTGGATATTGCCGTTTGGAGTTTTAATAATAGCGAGGAAGAGGAAGACGATGAAGAAAGCCAAGAAAAGAGAAAAAGCTTTAGTGGGTTTTCTATCCGTGTTAAGAATCAAAGCAGTTTAACACCAGAATTAGAAGAAGAATTGAAGAACGTACTTAAAGCTTACGGGCTTAATCCAAGTTTTCTGGATCAGGCAGAGGTAAAAACTAAAATCAGAGAAGATGTTGACTTGGCACCAGCCATAGATATTGATTTGGACACTTTTGATTGGGGATTAGCACTGAGGACAGAATTAGAATGGTTGAGAAGTAGTAGCGTTATTAGTGGTTTAACCGATGAAGATTTAGATGGGATTGCTAAAGTAGCAGAAAAAGGAACTGCTGGCTGGAATTCAAAAATCAGATATTTTAAAGGTAAGTGGGTGCAGGGAATTACAGAAGGGATGTCAGAAGAGACGGGGATGTACATGTTAAGAGCAGGTATTGATTGTGGTGGTTTTTCTGTGGGGTTGTTACCTGAAGAGGTTCCAGGCGGTGTAGAGGCAACAGACGAAGAGGTAGCTTGGATTAGGGATCAAATAAAGAAATGGAGAGAGAACCCTGAGATGCAAATTGGTGGAACTTCGACTGATTTAGCGCGAAAAACAGTCACGCTTTGGGTCTATGAGCGTACACCGGTAAACCAGCAATTACACCGTGAGATGATCGATGGATGGGAAATCATTATAGCCGAAAGCCCCAAGCCATCCGTATTTGATACTTTTGCACATCCTCCGGGGTTATGGATTCCTATTGGTTGCTTGCTTGTAATAATGGTTGTAATCCTCGTAAAATATCGCGGTATGAGAAGGAATAGAATGGCTTGAATTTATTTATAACTACGAACCAATTCGTAGCTTACGCAAATCTTATATAACCCCTTCCTCTTGACTATTTATTGGAGGTAAAAAAAAATGCAAAAGAGAAAGAAGATATTGGCTTCGGTCTCCGTATTACTTGTGGCGTTGCTGGTTGGAGCGATAGTTACGAATGCTGTGCCTGCGCCGATGATAGAACCTATACCAATAAGACCTGTGCCACCGCCGCCTCCGGGAGAAAAAGGGATTTATGCAAAAATAATTCCTTATGATAACTTAGCAAAGGCTGGCGAGACGATTGTCGTTGAAGGAAAGGTGCATAACGACGGCAACAGTGAGATAACGGTTGAACTCGTTCCAATCATGCGAGAGAAAGAGGAATATTGGTATAAGTATAGCGAAAACGTGATAAAACCAGAATGGGTATCAGTGAACCCGAGCGAGATAAATCTGGGCGCTCAGGAGTCTGCAAGCTTTGACATTTCAGTGAGCATACCTTCTGATGTGGAGAGCGGGTATTACAGCGGGATGATTGCTATAAGAACAGACAAATATCCTGAACGAATAGAACATTACAGTGTTCAGGTATACAAGCCGCTGGAAGAGCCGATAGTAACGGAATTCCGTGTTGCACCTAATTCTTCAAAGATGGTGGTAACAGTGAAGTGGAACAATGATGAAAAAAATCTAATCTCTGCTGAAGGAACGGTGGACGTGCATCTGTTCGACCCTTATGGAAACGAAACATCTCAACAAACAAAGGTGATGACGCACATATCCGGATACGTGAATGTTTTTGAGTATGCTTTCAGACCGCTACCACCCGAGTCTATATCCATGCCAGTAGTGAAAAGCGAGGAAGAAACGACAAAAACGAATGTGCATGAGCATGGACAACAAGCAGTGATATACCGAATAGAGAACCCGGCGAGCGGCACATGGAAACTCGAGATGAAGCCGGAGGATGTGATGCAATTCAACTACGACATCGTAGTGAATCCAATAGAAAACGTGAAAATATAAGCTCGATCTTTTTGGAATGGGTCGGGCTATTTTTATTTTTTCTCTTTGTAATATTTCTTCACCACAATCCCTTTCTTCGATAGAAATTCCACATACGCGTCCACGGTCTCAAATGTATTGTCTATCTCTTTATAGTATCTTTCATCAGTTTCAGGGATTACCGAACCCAATGCCCTGGGATAACTACATGGCTCTATGACAATTCTGCCTGTGAAATTTCGTTTCTGTGCATCGAACGAAGCCAAGCTTACAGAAATCCATACACGAGATTCATTGAAGTTATCTTCGTCGTAATGAATGAGCATGTCATTTTCTCCCACAAGTTGATAGAGCATAACAGGGCGTTCCCAGCATGAGAAGTTATCTCCTTCAAATATACCTGTGTAGCCAAAGTTTGCGAAATAATCTGCGATTACTATACCAAGTACCTGCCGCTCAAATCCGGGAGGATTATCCCCGGGCTCCCGCGATATTGTGCCAGAAGGTGTTGGTGTAGGGCCAGGCGGCCTTGGTGGTGTGGGCGATGGTGTTTGAATAGGTCCTGTTTCAGAAATATGACCTACTTCGGATTGTAATCCATGAAACAAGCCATATATTGCCATGACGAGTATGCAAGATAGTACAGATATGAGAAGGATTTTCTTACAGTTCATTTTCGGCTTTTCAATCATCTTTCTCACTTCTAATCCTTCTCTTTTTCCCAATATAATCTATGAGAAATATAGCCAATATTACGAACAGACAACCAAATAGAAACCATAAACCGGGATGAGAAAAAATGTCAAATTCAAAACCAAGACCGCCCCCTTTTGGTGCAGGTATTGGAGATGGCACTATTTCAGGCATTGGCGTGGGTGCAGGAACTGGTACTGGTCCAAGTGGTCTCCCTCCTTCCTCGGGTATTACCGACCTTGTGACTTCCCCTATTGGACCTTTTATCTTCATCGCTGTAAAAAATTCTATCATGCCGGAGCCAGCCACCGCAAAGAATATCACCGTCAAATAACGCTTCAATGTGGCGATAACATCCTTCCTGCCCGTCTTCTCCGGAACAATGACCACAAATTTACGCTGTGGTGCGTATATCTTCACTTCTTTCATCTTCTCGCTGTATTTCGTTCGCTCTACCTTCACCAATCCCGCATCGTTAAGCTTGTCAAGATTGTATTGAACAGTGCTCAAAGGAATGCCGAGTTTTTCTGCAATCTCGGATGTTGAAAGAGGTTCGGATGTCACAGCCTCTAAAATATTCCTTGCAGTGTCACTTGAAATAATTTGAGTGATTTTTTTGGAGTTTTTATCGTTTAAAGGTAGGATTAATAGTTTTTCATCTTCGGTATTGGCATTTTCATCTATTCCGTTATTGCTATTATTTTTTCTTTTATTCGAAATCATCAATCTTATTTTTGTTTTGTCCCTTTTTAAAACAATCTATAACTACAACTTGATTCGTAGCTATCGAAAATCTTATAAAGGGCGTGAATTACTTAGGAATAGGTAATAAAAAAATGAAAGGTAGAAGCGTATTAATTTTTGCTCTCCTGGCTATTGCCGTAGTTGCGACAGCAGGCACATCACACGCGTGCGTAATCCCAGAAGACCCGTACAGTGTAGAAGTTTTACTGAACAAGCCGGGGCTGAGCTATGATTTAAGCACGTTAAAGAGCGCGAAAAATGTCGTGGATGCAAATCCAGAGCTGATAGGAGTTTCTGGAGAAGTGGTTGTTTACAAATCGCACTACCACGAGGATTTAGCAGCAATTGTGTATGAATCGAGCATAGAAACTGCCGAAGAAACAATTTCAGTCAGGCTAACGCCCAAGGTGCACGAAGTGACAGAGTATAGATATAAAACAAAAGCACAGATTTCAAAAACCGAGTTTGAACCACATCAGAACTTCTTCCATTTGACAACTCCAGAAGAGTTACAAATCCCAGGATGGACTATCAAACAAAGCGGGGTAAGCTGTGTTGCTGATGAGTGCTTCTATTCCTATTCAGCGGAATATAAGGAAAATGACAATTGGGCTGAAATAAGTTTCTTCCCGCCAGAAAGAACAAGAGGTGGGATTGAGATAGATATTGAAACAAATAAAGAATTAAATGAGGAGCTGAAGAATGAAATATTGAATGTTATTTCCAGCATGCTTTATCTGGGTAAACCTGATTTTCAAAAGATAACAGATGCGCTACACGGGATGGAAAAAGAAGAGATGAAAGTCCCGGAGCCCGTCTTCAATTTCACAGATGAAGAAGCAAAGGAAGCACTAAAGACTGAGTTGGAATGGTTAAGCAATACAGGAATTGTTGAAGGTCTAAGTGCCGAGGACATTCAAGAAATAAAAAACACCACAAAGGTTGGCTATGCTGGCTATAATTCGAGAATATTTTATGAAGACGGGAAATGGATTCCCTATTCGGAATCAGAGAATCCGCAAATGGTGAGAGTTAAAGCGTTGTGCTCATTCAGTTTGAAAGGTATCCAAATGCCAACTGAGGATGTTGTAATGACAGAATCAAATACAAACATGGGGTCATCAGATATGATATTAGTCGTTTTGGGAATTGTTATAGCAATCCTCGCAGCGATTGGAGTTGTGGTGATTTGGGTGTGGAGGAGGTGGTGAACAAAAGAGTGAAGCAAAAGGCGGTGGTGAAGGTTAAATTAGGTTGTTCCATTTTTTGGAACACCTGTTCCTTTGTTTTTCGGTTTTGCGAAAAATCGAAAAGCTTAAATAGGGATACCGGGCTATTAATAAATAAGTTCGCCGAAAAAAGGCGAACCTGTTCCACCGAAAATATATATGCGTGCCGAAGAGAGGCGTATATAAATATTTATGGCATGGAAGAAGGAGGTAAACAAAAAGGAGATAAAATGATAAAAACAGAAAACCTGACAAAGGT
>QBUL01000098.1 GCA_013180605.1 Candidatus Methanophagaceae archaeon GoMg1
TATGTGCGCAGGAAATATTATCTGTTGGCTGTTTGGTAATTGTTGGACAGCCTCTTTTGTTCTGAAAATCTGTGTAATCAAAATGTGGTTATAAAAGGAGCTAAATACAAGACAAATAAGTAATCATGGAACTTCTAACGGTAATAATCGTTTTAGCACTGACAGGCGTGGCAGTTGGATTTGCAGAGGGGCTTCTCGGCGTTGGTGGATGTTTTATCATGGTGCCCGTGACGTTCTTTGTATTCAAGGAGATGGGTTACGGGGACATTGCGTTAAAACTCGCTTTTGGCTCTAACCTTCTCGTGGTGTTCCCAACGGCAATCAGCGGAGCGTGGGCGCATACAAAGAAAGAGGCGGTATGGTGGAAGGCAGGGGTAGTTTTAGGTGTTTGTGCGGCGATTGGCGCGATTATAGGCGCTACAATTACTTCACAGCTTCTCAGTGAAGAAATATTAAAGCCTGCCTTTGGGCTAGTAGTCGGTGTTGGCGCTTTAAGAATGCTGGCATGGAAGCCGCCAAAGACCGAGGAAGACCCCAAAGAGGATATTTTGCTCTGGGCTTGCTGCGGGTTCCCCATAGGTATCCTCTGCGGAATGCTTGGACTTGGCGGTGGAATCATCACGGTTCCGTTACTTGCAATAGGTTTAAAATTCAGGATGCATCACGCAGTTGGAACATCGCTGTCAATGATGATTTTCACGAGCATCGCAGGTTCTATCGGTTATTTAATAAATGGTCTTTCTGTTCCAAATCTGCCTCCTTATTCCATTGGATACGTCAATCTGCTTGCATGGGCTTGTCTGGCAATGGCAAGCATCCCAATAGCTCAGATAGGTGCGAGAACCGCTCACGAACTACCCGCAAAAAAGTTACAATATGTTTTTATCGCAGTGATGTTTTACGTAGCTCTGAAAATGGTAGGGGTGTTTGAATGGCTGAGATTGCCAATATAAACTGTATTAACTTTTGTAACTTTCTATTTTAAATTTAAATTTAAATTTAAAATTAAAATGGAACTGAAACAAATTGGCGTAATTCACACTTCATATAAAACATCAGGAGAGTGTCCGTGTCAGGGATGCAAATCGGAATCGATTGCTGAGATAGAGGTCTTCAAGGAATATGAGGGAGGCTTAAAAGATATAGAAGGATTTTCTCATCTTATCGCCCTGTACTGGCTGCATAAATCAAAAGGTTATTCGCTTCTCGTTAGGACACCCTGGGATGTCGAACCACATGGTTTATTCACTACAAGGTCACCGCATAGACCGAATCCAATTGGGATTTCTATTGTGAGGTTGTTAGAAAGGAAGGGGAATATACTGAGGGTTAAGAGTATAGATGCAATTGATGGCACTCCTTTGATAGACATAAAGCCGTATGTTCCAGAATTTGGTGAAAAAGAGAAGAGAGAAGTGAAGATAGGCTGGTTTGAAGGTAGGATAAAGCGATGAAAGCATTTATCCCAAAATGTTCTTTTTCCGCTTATTCCAACGTCCAGAAATATTTAACTCTCTAAAAACCTCGCTGTCTTGTCTGCAAGCAATACCGCGCCAACTTAGCAGAAATGCTGCAATCCTATCAATGATAATGTAAAGGAAAAAATCTCTTGAGATGGGTATTCTATTCTAAAAACGTTTCAGACTTTTATTACTATACCGCAACTAAGTGATGCGTAACAGTGACTATAAGAGCTACAAAGCTCACAATAAGAAAAGCCTCTGAAATCTTAAGCATCCCCTGCTTTTTGGATACGATCTCTTCGAATCTCTCTTTGGAGTCACGACTTGAGTTGATATTAATCTTATAGCTTTTTGGAGACAGCGTTAGCACTGCAAACATAAGGCTTAAAAGCCACAGCGCAATAGGTGCGAGATAAATAGCGGCAATCCCGCCAGTCAGCACAGGCTTTACTTCAGAGAAGGTGATAGCATGGAAATAGATGCCTTCAAGCAGACTGTTAATAACGATTAGCTGCTTCGCAACATCCTCGATAGTGGAAACCGACTCAGCGACAAGCTTCTGTGCATTCTCCCGCCAGAAAGGATTCGGCTCAATTGGGAGTATCGGAGGTTCGCTCATGATTCCACCTCATGCACAAACTTTTTCCCACAGTTGGGACAATCAAGGTCTATGCTCGGGACATGTCTGGGCTTTGGTTTCCAATACAAGATGTTACGTACAGCAGTAGTTTCGCCATCCTCTTCTACCGCTTTTATATTTGTTCGGAATTTATAGCCGCAATGTGGACACTCAACAAGCTCAAGCATCATGTTGCCTCCTGAGATTTTCAAGTACTGTTTCAAAAGCTTCCTCGCCCATCTTTTCTCTTAATCGGCATATAGAGCTTTCAACTATCTTGCTTCTTGGATCATTTAGTTGTTTGACTATCAAAAGAGCATTGAAGAACTCTTCAAGGGCAGCAGAAAACTCTTCTTTTTCTTCATGTATCATTCCGAGCTGGTGTAGCGAGCTTGCGATGCCTCTTTTGTTTCCCAGCTCCTCTTCTATCTTCAGGCTCTGCTGGTATACTTTAACTGCCTCCTCATAGTTGCCCTGGTTTTGGTGTATCATTCCGAGCTGGTGTAGCGAGTTTGCGATGCCTCTTTTGTCTCCCAGCTCCTCTTCTATCTTCAGGCTCTGCTGGTACAATTTAACTGCCTCCTCATAGTTGCCCTGGTCTTGATGTATTATACCGAGCTGGTGCAGCGAGCTTGCGATGCCGCTTTTGTTTCCCAGCTCCTCTTTTATCTTCAGGCTCTGCTGGTACAATTTAACTGCCTCCTCATAGTTGCCCTGGTCCTGGTGTATCGTTCCTATGTTGTGCAGGGCAACAGCAACATTTGGTTTTTCACCTTCTTTTTCAAATAGCTCTTTCACTTCAGCATGTAATTTTAAAGCCGTTTTTGGATCTCCTAATCCTGAATATATAGTTGCAAGGTTTCCCAAGGCTGCTGCTTTTCTCGTACCCGAAGTCGCCTTTATAGATTGATTTAATAGGTTAATTGCCAGCTCTATATGACCCCATCGTACGAGATATTCGTATGTATATACTACAATATCATCCGCCTTTTCCCATTCCTCATCCTGATAATAATATTCCCTTGCCTTAAGATGAACCCATAAGTTTCTTGTTGTCTCGACAAGATTTTCATAATACCGCGCCGCTCGTATTAGTAACTGCTTTCTATCCTGATTTTCTCTTTTCAACTCAAGGTCTGTAAACTCCCGAACAAGCGTATGCATTGCATAACGAGTTTCTTCTGTTTCTTCTTGTATCGCTATCAGACCCCAGTTAACGAGTATCGAAAGCGCTTCACTTACAGATGGACTGGGCTGGTTTTTATCCCCCATTATCCACGACAGCGCCTCAACTGGCACTGCATCTTGATATACAGATGCACGAAGAAGCAGGGCTTTTGCTTTATCATCAAGTCTTGAATAGGATTTGTCAAGTAGAGTAAAATTTATAAGCTCATGTTTCAACGGCGCCAGTTCCAGCAGTAAGCCGTCAACAGTCTCGATAGCCGCATGCCTAACAAACTGCCCTATTGCCCAGGGATGACCTCCAATAGCTTTGTATATCTCTTGCTTCTTCTTCATATCCAGATTAGCTAACTCTTTATAATTGTTCATAAGCCAGACTGTCTCAGGAAACGGAAGTTCAGGCAGGGAGATATGTTCTATACCGCCTGTGAGCCTGCCTTCTAAAGGGTCGAAGTTGTATCGCGAGGTAATAATAAATTTCGTGTTGGTAATGGTATTATTAAGAAGGTGCTGGATAAAATATTTAAGGTCAAGACTTGCGATGTTAGTCCTTGTCTCGTCTAAGCAGTCCTCGAAGTTGTCAAAGATAATAAGAAATCGCTTCTGGTTCAATATGTTTACTAATGCCGCGGTTTTAACATCAAGTGGGACGGGCTGATAGAGCATCAGGTTAAGCTGCTGGAACCCTGCAAGATTCAAAAAGGCATTCAACTTGTTTAGTATATCTTCAGGTCTGGTGGTTGGTGAGCATCTCATCCCGAAAATACCATCAAAATACTGGCTCATCTTCAACGCCAGCCGTGTTGCAAGCACTGTCTTACCTATGCCCCCGAAACCATAGATAATAGCAGCGCGCTTCACATCAGACATAAAATTTTTCTGCAAGATACGAAGCTCCTTTCTCCGCCCCACAAACCCTTTCTTCATCATCTGCACTTCTCCCAGCATCATGGGTTTATTAAAGAGAGCAGAAGCCTCTGGTTTTATTTTTCCCACGGCGATACAGTCAGGATCCGAGAGATAAAGCACAGGTGTGGCAAAGTCAATACCATTGCTCTTCTCTGAATTTTTCAGCACTATTCTTGCTTCGGTGAGTGCAAGGTCAACAGGCTTGCCACTGGATATTGCATGATAAAATACCGATGCGAACTTCGTAGCTGAAGTGTCAAGTATCGGATACTGCATGGCTACAACGGCAGGTATGTTCTTCTTTACCAGAATGCTTGCCAGATCAGCATAAGCTTCCTTATTCGATACCTTGCCTGATTGGCATGCGCTGAGCACCACAAGCCGAACGCTTCTACCTGCAAGTAGGTCTGCGATAGCACTGTTCTTAACTGCTCTGGCTCTGTCGTCTTCAGTTTCAAGGATGAGGTACCCCTTACCTTCTTCTTTATCATATTTACCGTGACCTGTGAAATGCACGATATGGTAGTCTTTTTCATTCAGATAGCTCTCGATGGTTTCAAAGCTTGCATCTTCGGTAAAATCCACGTCCATCCGGTGTTCCCTTTGGAGTCTGTCCACTGCCTCAAGAATGACCTCCTGCTCAAGTTCGGTATTCAAAGGCGTGATAGTTGGGTCGTTTGGGCTTGAGACCACGACCAGCATACGCAACATGGATTCCAGAGGGCTGGATATTACCCTGTTTACACCAACAGGCAACCTTGAAATTAAGGTTTTTCTATTCGTGCTAAGGAAGTCGCTATCATAGATGAATTCCCATGGCAGCGCCGCAATCTCTTGTGCATTCTCATCGAATCGTAAGCTGATTCGAAGTCCCGCCCCACACTTCTCTGCCTCATCAAGACATTTCTTGAAGTATTTGCCAAGTTCACCACCAAAAACTTTAGTGTACAACCCTCTGCCAAACTCTATATGAGAAGTTTCTTTCGCCTGAGCTCGGACTGCTTGTTCTTCTATGTGCCTGAGACTTTCGGTTACTTTCAACTCGTCAGTACGTAACCCAAAGCTCTGTGCTGCAGCAACGCTATCATTAACTATTGCAGAGGCACGATAGAGGTGGGGTGCCTCCTTAGATAACTGAAGCACGAAATCCTTATAATTCAATAATGACACCATAGTAGACACCTCTTTGTTTACATATATCATTTTTATATAAGTAATGAATGCAGGGGCTAAAGTGCATATCCTCTCTTCCGCCTATCCATAGCTGTATTTCCAACGGACAAGATGTAGAATGCAGGAATAAACATATCGGAGGGATAAATAGCGTATAATAAGAAGTGAAAGTTTTGATGAAGTAAAATTCGACAAGATGAAAGCCCTAATAAGCGTATTCAACAAGGATAAGGTAGTGGAATTTGCAAAAGCACAGAATGAGCTTGGAATAGAGATAATTGCAACTGAAGGCACCGCAAGGCCGATTTTGAAAAGCGGAATACCAGTGACAAAAGTATCCGCGTTTACCGGAGTTCAAGAGCTGCTCGGCGGTAAAATAAAGACCCTGCATCCACGAATTCATGCAGGAATTGCAACTGCAGAGATAGGAATCGTTGCTGTAAACCTCATACCCATGGATTCAGATTTGGGTTTGGCAACCAAAAACGCGCTTAATGGCATGGACATCGGCGGTGTTGCAATGCTTCGCTCAGGGATAAAGAACTTTGAAAACGTTGCGGTTATCGTGAATCCTGCGAGATACGATGCGATAATCAAGGAACTCGAAAAAGGCGAACTTTCGCATGATACAAAATTACGTTTAGCACGCGAGGCATCGAGATATATATTAGATTACGAAACAAAAATTGGAGAGATATTAAAGGGGATGGAATAGGGATTATTTTTTATCTTTTCATCAGAGATATTTTGTTGATGCAAAGAAACAGCTTTGTTGAAGGCGACCGCATAAGGATAAAGAAGAAGAGCGATAGCGGTGTTGTCGTTTATGAAGGCGTGGCTATGCCGACAGCCTCAAGAAACGTGGTTATAAAGCTCGATAGTGGCTACAACATTGGTATACGACAGGAAAATGTGGAAATAGAAGTTATAGAGAGAGGAGGAAGGCTAAAAACAGAAAAAGAACCGAAAGAAGGAGCAGGGGAAGGAGAAGAGACGCGAAAAAGGGAAGTAAAAGAGGATTTACCCTCCCTGTCTATCCTCTCCACTGGCGGCACAATTGCCTCTAAAGTGGATTATCGAACCGGTGCGGTTTCTCCTCAGTTCTCTACTGAAGACATACTTGAGGCAATCCCGGAATTAGGGCAAATAGCGAATATCAAAGGAAAAGTGATTTACAGCATACTCAGCGAGAATATGCGTGCCGAATACTGGTGTAAACTCGCCGCGGAGGTCTATACCGAGATAAATAACGGTGCAGAAGGTATAATCGTTACGCACGGTACGGATACAATGGGTTATACTGCCGCAGCGCTATCTTTTATGGTGCAAACGCCCGTGCCTGTTGTTCTTGTCGGGTCGCAACGTAGTTCAGACCGCCCATCCAGCGATGCCGCAATGAACACGATATGTGCCGCGAAAGTTGCATGCAGCGACCTTGCGGAAGTAGTGGTAGTAATGCACGGCAGCACCTCGGACGATTTCTGTCTCATTCACCGGGGCACGAAGGTGAGGAAGATGCACACTTCGGCACGTGACGCTTTTCAATCAATAAACGATACGCCGATAGGAAAGGTGATTTATGATGCAACGGACATAAACAAAATACGGTTTGAGTTCTTCTCTGCGTATACGAAGCGAGGCGAGAACGAATTAGAGCTGAGCGACAAGCTTGAGGACAAATGCTGTCTTATAAAGTTCTATCCTGGTGCTGACCCCGCGATACTCGATTTCTTCGTAGCGCAGCAGGGATACAAGGGTATTGTTTTAGAGGGAACCGGATTAGGGCATGTATCCGCAGAGTGGATTCCCGGCGTGGCAAGAGCAATAAAACAGGGTATACCCGTCGTGATGACTTCGCAATGCTTGTACGGGACAATCTGCGATAGAGTTTACGATACAGGTCGCGATTTGCTTCGTGCTGGAATAATAGAGGGTGAGGATATGTTACCAGAAACCGCACTGGTAAAGTTAATGTGGGTGCTAGGTCAAACCAGCGATATGGAAGAAGTAAGGCGGTTGATGCGTGACGAGAAAATAAATTACTGACACAGATTAACGCTCGTGGGCTCTGCCCACATCCCCGCAAGCCCGGAAAGGGCTTAATTAACACGGATGAAACGAACAAGAAAACCTTCCTTAGAACTAAAAGATTTACCAACAACTTTTTTACCTTCGGTAAAAAGCGTTTACCGTGCCATAAAGGAAAGTTTCAAGGAGAAGAAGAATATTGTTGCCATTCTCCCTATGGGTGTGGTGGTGAGGGCAATAGAACCGAAGAAGAAGACCGAAGACCCTTGGGTGGTGTGCATAGACGAGAACGGTAAATGGGTTATACCTGTGCTGAACGGGCATAGAGGAGCGAATAAATTCGCAGAACTCATTGCAGCAGGAATATCGGCACAAGCTGTGATAACAACTTTGGAATAGCAGTCTCCTACATCACCTTAGAATAAAATCGTGGAATCCAAGAATTTTTAAGCTCCATCCACGCAGAGTAGGAGGAGGTCTTTCGACCTCCGTCCCCTCATCGAACCGTACGTACGGATTTCCCGTATACGGCTCTCCGATGGCGTTGCCCCATTGCAGGGAGTGAGATTACCACTCAGGGTTCAAGAGCGTAGATAGCGATTTCAAGCCCAGATCTTTAAGAGAATCGTTCCTTATGCGAGTGTTACTGAGATAACTCTTCTTCTTCTCTTTAAATGCTCTCAATCTCATTCTTGTCCAACTATCAAGTCCCTTGTAGAGCCAATTAACGTTTGCTATCTTGAAATAGTTCCCCCAACCGACA
>QBUL01000097.1 GCA_013180605.1 Candidatus Methanophagaceae archaeon GoMg1
AGATTACACATCGTGGGCTCTGCCCACGTCCCCGAAAACCCTGAAAGGGTTTATTTCACAAGAAATCTTTTCTTAGAAAGAAAAATTTTACCAAAAGAACTTTTTTGTTTTTCTTTTAGCACAGGTTTTCTTTTTTTTAAAAAGAAAAAGTGTTGGAATAGCGGGGGATGGATTCGAACCATCGATCTCCGGGTTATGAGCCCGACGGGATCTCCTAACTACCCTACCCCGCTGATATTTTTATCTTGTTTTGGTCTATAATATTTATAATAACTAAGTTATAAGTAAATAAGAAAGAAAGTTTATATATTAAAGTGAGAAATAGAATTTATAAAAGATGAGCCGGAAGGTAGGGTCCGAAATTAAGACGCTTGTTATTTGTGTAGACAGGGATAACGACATAGGTGAGAAAGCGGGGTTAAAGACGCCTATTATAGGTAAAGAGGCAAGTCTATCGGCGGCGACAAAGTTAGCACTTGCAGACCCCGAAGATTCGGATGTAAATGCAATATTTGAAGCAATAAGACTGTGCGAACAGTTGAAGGCAACGGAAGAAAATGCCGGTGTGGAAATCGTCTTGATCGCAGGAGATAAAAAAGCGGGTGTAGAGGCAGATAGAAAAATAGGTAAAGAATTAGAAAAGGTCCTGTCAAAAACCGCGGTTGAATCGGCGATTCTCGTGAGTGACGGTGCCGAGGACGAATGGATTATTCCAATACTAGGGTCTCGAGTGAAGATAGATTCGGTGAGGCGAGTAGTGGTGAAGCAGAGTGAGCAACTGGAAAGCACTTTTTATCTGATAAAGCGATTATTCGAGGACCCGAAGTTTTCACGCACTTTCTTGCCACCTGTGGGTATTATTTTGTTCCTGTTAGCTCTTTCTTTACTGTTTAATCTATCCGACAAAGTGGTGGGTATAATATTGGCATTTTCGGGTATTTACATACTGCTCAAGGGATTAGGCCATGAGAGTGACCTAATAAACTTTATAGATAGCACAAAGCAGGCGTTATACAGCGGTAAAATCTCGTTTGTTTCTTACATCTGTGCCATTGTGCTACTCTTGGCTGGTACCTCTCAAGGTATCGTGGAATATACAGGATATATAGAAGAATTGTCCGAAGCAAGTGAGCGCGTATTATTAACGGGTATGGTGTACTACCTCAAAGGGGCGATATGGTGGTATGTGGGGGCTGCACTCGCACCTCTGATTGGGAGAATGATGAATATGCTCATAGAGCGGGAAAAAATAGTCAGGCAGTGGGCTATAATATTCTCGGTAATTGCCTCTGGGCTAATTCTGTGGGGTGGGAGTGAATGTGTAATCTTGTTAACGGAAAACAATCACCTTATGGGCTATCTATACCTCTTCTTATCCATACTGGGTGCGATTATCCTATCATTTATGGGCGTGGCGATCTCACGGTATGTAAAGGGCACGGTAATAGGGGAAGAAGAGGTTGTGACTGAGGCAGAGACAGCAATGAAATAACGTAGTGATTTATCACCGCGGAGAGCGCAGAGTACGCAGAGTTTTAAGACGGTTTCAATCATTGTTTAGGCTTTCTGGTTGTATATAAAGTATAACGTCCTTCTATTCAAGACACAGATTTACACGGATTTACGCAGACGTATTTAAGTTTAGCATTGTTGGTTTTTATCGTCTACCTGCGTTAATCTGGGTCAATAATATATTTACTATTCTCTTGTGCTTTGCGCTATCCGTGTGCTCTGCGGTGAAATTTAAGGATTTAGCAATTTCACTAGAAAATTCGACTGTGCCTTCAGCCTTATGCGTTATATCCCGGTATCTTTTGCGGACCGCGATATTTTGTGACCTCCGCAAGCTCTTTCAGACATTCGGGGTTCTGTGCGGTGGTCATGTCTCCGAGTGCTTCATCACGAACAAGACCTTTTAGAAACCGTCTTATTATTTTCCCGCTCTCCGTCTTTGGCACGTCAGCAACATAATAAGCGACTTCCGGAGTCGCTACCGGACCTACTTTCTCCCTCACTGCTTTCACTATTTCCCTGTCCATCTGGGCTTTGGGCACTTCGACGCCACTTTTCAGCACCACGAAAAGAGCAGGTACTTCTCCTTTTATCGCATCCGGTTTCCCTACCACTGCAACTTCCACCACCTCATCCAAGTCGCTTACCGCATCCTCGAGCTCAGCAGTGCCTAACCTATGTCCTGCGACCTCCATGACATCGTCAATCCGCCCGGTAATCTTTATCAGAGGCTGACCTCCTATTTCCAGACCCGTTTTTATTCCCCCGTCACCTGCAAAATATATTCCCGTGCCGTATTCGCTCCAGTACTCTTCCACATATTTCTCCGGCTTCTTGTACATTCCACGAAGCATAGAAGGTGCAAACGGGGGTTTTACAACGAGATACCCCGATTCTCCCTGTTTTACCGCCTCACCCGTCTCATCCAGGACGTCACAATGCACACCAGGAAGTGCAGGACCGGCTACACCGGGGACGAACGGCCCTATCCCGGGGAGTGAAGACAGGATTATTCCACCCGTTTCGGTTTGCCAGTATGTATCTATCAATGCGCAGCGACGTTCTCCTATCTTCTCGAAGAACCATTTCCACGTATCCTGGTCAATCGGTTCACCGACAGAAGCCAAAAGTCTTAACGAGGAGAAGTCGTGTCCTTCAACCCATTTGTCGCCCGCGGCTCGTAACGCTCTTATTGCTGTCGGTGCCGTATAAAATATAGTAACGCCATATTTCTCTATCAGTTCCCACCATCTTGCCGCATCAGGATAATCCGGAGCGCCCTCATACCATAATGACGTCGCACCAACAAGTAAAGGGCCATATAAGGCGTACGAATGGCCCGTTATCCAGCCTATATCCGCCGTTGACCAGAAGAGGTCCTCGGGATGCAAGTCGAAGACAAGTTTCATTGTCAACGCCACGCCAACACTATAAGCACCGCAGGAGTGCATAACGCCCTTTGGTTTGCCCGTCGTCCCGGAAGTGTAGAGCAGAAACCCATAATCATCAGATGTAATGCTTTCCGGGTCACAATAGGCTTCTACACCCTTCATCAGTTCATCGTAATAAAAGTCTCTGCCTTCTTTCATTTCGACCTCGCTATTCAGTCTCCTTACCACCACACAGTTCTCTGCACCGACCTTCTCCAGAACCTGCGCTTCATCTATTCGCCTTTTTAACTCTATCCGTTTTCCACGCCGGTAGAAACCATCAACAGTGATAAGAATTTTTGATTCCGCATCCTCCATCCTTTCCCGCACCGCGTGAGGTGCAAATGCGGTGTACACGATTGAGTGCCATGCTCCTATTCGCTGACAGGCTAAAGCAACTATTGCCGTCTCAGGGATCATCGGCATCCAGATGGTCACGGGGCTCCCTTTCTTTACCCCGAAACTTTTTAAAACGTTTGCACACTTGTTCACTTCTCTGTACAGATCCATGTACGTCAGGACTTGTTTGGCTTCACCCACAGGTTCAGGCACCCAGATAAGCGCTGCTTTATTCCTGTTTTCCTCCAGATGTCGGTCAATGCAGTTATAGGATAAATTTGTCTTATTTCCTACAAACCAGTTAAAATACGGAGGTTCTAACTCTACTACCTTATCCGCATCCCATTCGTCAAACCAGTCAATGGACTCCCTCGCCTGTTTCGCCCAAAAACCTTTTGTGTCTTTACTCGCTTCAGCATAGATTCCCTCATCGCTGAAATACGCCTTTTCCTTCATTCGTTCCGTAGGCCAGTAAACACCCTTCTTTTCGGCGTCCTCGATTACCCATTGTTTTCCCGCATCCTTCAGCTTTCTACCAACATTCACGCCCATTTTTATCACTTTTATAATTACAGATATGTTTTTTCTTTTAATGATGATAAATTCTTTACGTTTAAGGTAAGGCAATCATGAACATCATATTCACAGAGAATGGAAAAGAGTCTGAGGCCGAGCTTGTCAAGGGAAAGATCATACTTTCATATCTGCAGGAATTGGGAATAGACATAAATTGTCCGTGTGGTGGCGAGGGCAAGTGTGGTCAGTGCCTGGTCGAGGTCGAGTGCGCCCCTGGAACACTCTCGGAAAAAACCGAGGTAGAAAATAAATTTATACATGACGATACGCACCGACTTGCATGCCAGGCGAGAATAGCAAATACCGACAACCCTATTTACGTCCGAGTTCCAAGAAGAACCTACTACGTTTTAGAATCAGGCGAATATAAGGAAATAGCTCTTGAGCCTTTTGTGCACCTGGAGGGCGAAAGAGTCTTTTGCGAGTCGGAAGATATAGGCGAATATACAGGAGAAATATACGGCATCGCTCTTGACATAGGGACAACAACGCTTGCTGTGTATTTAATTGACCTTGAGAGCGGAAAAGTGTCTTCTATTATATCAAGAGAGAACCCACAGACAAAATACGGGAACAACGTAATTTCGAGAATAGAATTTGCAAGAAAAGGGCAGGACATACTTGAAAGAGAAATCAGAACCGCAGTGAACGAAATGATTGCAAGCCTGACAGAGCCGAGCAAAGCCTGTGAGATAGTGGTTGTCGGCAATCCCGTAATGCGAGACCTGTTTTTTGGCTATTCCGTTGAGTCGCTTGGCAAAAGCCCTTACGAACCTTTGAGTGTAAATCCGGTAAGTAAAACAGCGAAAGAAGTCGGGCTCGATGCAAATCCCGAAACACGGGTTTATGGCCTTCCTCTGATAGGCAGTTTTGTCGGTGCTGACGCTCTGGCTGTCGTGCTGGCAACGGAAATGTATAAATCCGAGAGCGATAAGGTATGCATGGCGATAGACATTGGAACCAACACGGAAATCGCACTTGGGAATAAGGACAGATTGATTGCGACGTCGTGTGCAGCAGGTCCGGCATTTGAAGGTGCTGGTATAGCCTGCGGAATTGGTGGCGTAAGCGGTGCGATAAAAGAAGTAAAAATAGAAAATTTCGGCGAAGTAAAATATAAAACGATAGACGATGCCGCCGCTCCTGTTGGTGTTTGCGGTTCCGGGCTGATAGACGCGCTGGCAGAACTTCTGGACAAGAAACTGATTGATGGCAGAGGAAAGTTCTATGGAGACGAGAAAGAACTGAAAATAGCCAAAGGGATCCGTCTGTCGGAGAGGGACATTGACCAGTTAAATCTCGCAAAAACTGCCGTGGCGGTAGGCATAAAGGTCCTGCTGCGAAGATACGGGGTCGAGCTTGAGGGCATAGACAGCATTTTTCTGGCGGGGGGATTCGTGAACTTTACAAACACGGAGCATGCAATACGCATAGGACTTCTTCCGGACGTTGAGCGAGGGAAAGTAAAAAAGGTGGGAAATGCTGCGCTAGAAGGTGCGAGGCAGGCGTTAATATCAAAGGCGAAAAGAGAAGAGGCGGAAGCAGTTGCCAA
The DNA here is from genome assembly GCA_013180605.1 of Candidatus Methanophagaceae archaeon GoMg1. GTDB lineage: Archaea > Halobacteriota > Syntropharchaeia > Alkanophagales > Methanospirareceae > QEXZ01. The sequence goes on from QBUL01000097.1 coordinate 5,410, forward strand.
AAGGATTGAGCACATAAAACTTGAAGAGGAAGAGAATTTTATGGAATTATTCGTCAGTGAGCTTTATTTTCAGAAATACCTCTAAGCTTTTTTATTAGCATACAATCCATAAGTCACTACGCTCGGACTGAAGAGGCTGTCCCATAATTCCATAATTAAACAGCTTTCCGATACTTTTTCAACAAAATTGTAGCCTTCAGGAATATCCCATTCGAACTTCTTTCTTTCCTCTTCGTAATCGAATGCGGCTATTTCTTTCCCCATTTCATCATCTCCTTATATTTCATTAGCGTGCACGCTTATCTGACTTCCATTCAAACGGTTTCCGACTGACACGATACTTTATAACCCAAGGGTACTTATTACTTTCAATTACCTTTGGATTGGAATAACGAACATGATTTAAATGAAAATGAGAGAAACCGCTAAAAATCCGTAAGCCTTCTCTGCCGTAATATCATACTTTGCGCCTCCGAGGCTTTCTTTTGAAAAGAAGGCAAAAATGCCTTCTTTTCACCTTTGTTGGGATGCATTACTGCGCATCTAAAATTAAGTGAAAGTTTTATATATACAAGATTTTTTAGATAAAGTGTATAGTGATTATAGTAGTTAGGATAAAATAACATGGATAGGGAGACTATTTTTGGCCATATTCAAAGAGGCTGTGAATGGTTAAAGACGGATACTAAATATGACAAGGAAAAAATAAATCAAAAAATAGATGATTTAAGAGATAAAAAATTTACTCCTGAATGGATACAATGCCTGGAGACTAAATTGAAATTAAAGTATACTCCTATCGATATCCTGCCTATATATACTCTAAGTCTTTTAAATGATCCAATTGTCGAGGACTTTAGAGAATCGGCAAGAGTTGATGATTTCTGGAACAATATTTGTTGTGAATATATTTTCCCCTTAGGTGAACGACTGTTTTATGAGTTATATTTTTTCCATGAGTTGAGTCTTTCATCAAACAGTCATTTTCTAAGTTATTTCAATGAATATAAGAACAATACTACGGTTGAAGGAAAATTTTGGAATGATGACGATCATGTATCTTTCTTAAGGTTGGCGATAGCTCTTGAACCACATGATCCTATAACAAGACAAGCTTTAAATTTTAGTTTGCAAAATAAGCACCATTTACATGACTCATTTGAAAGCAGTATTTTCATTTTGGCATTGATGGAACTTGATTATTACAAGTATATGCAAATAATTGAGGATGGAATTAAAAACATTAAAAATCAGCAGAATGAAGATGGAAGTTGGGGGACGTATAATAAATATAAAGGGACATATTATGCGCTAAAATCTATATGTAGGATTAAAGGGAATGATGATGAATCTGTAAAGAGAGGAATAGAATTCATATTAAAAAATCAGCAGAAGGATGGGAGTTGGGGTTCCTTCATTCATAATGAGGGGGGGAAAATTAAAGAATATCACCCTAGTGCAGGCGATACTTCTTTTGCACTGCTGAGCCTACTATTAACTCGTCCTCCGGAAATAAGTTTGGAGGAATATATTTTTGAAAAACTCCAATACAAACAAAAAATAGATTTATATAGGCCATACTTTATCCATACCTCCCCAATTTATCATAAAAAACTACACGTAAAGGGAATAGGTGAGAAAGTAAATGAGTGTTTAAATAACGCAAAACACACCATTCGAATAATTTCGCCGTATATTGACATGCATTATGAAGATATTATTAATTTAGCAGAACAAAAACCAGAACTCACAATAAAGATAATTACTAGACCAAAAAAGGATATTAAAGGTTTCAGAGAAAGAATAGCAAAAAATGTTTTAGATTTGTTGGAAATAGCTACTAAAGGAAACATAAAAACTCTGGACATAATTCATTCAAGATTAATGATAATTGATAATCAAGAATTAATAATATCATCAGCTGACCTGACAAGAGAAGGATTATATGATGAATTTAATGCTGGCATATATACAAATGATGAAGATACAATAAAAAGCAGCATTGAATATTTTGATAATATCTGGGAAGAGCTGGTTGAAGAAAAAAGCGGAACAGATATAAGCGGTTGTTAGAATAAGGGGCAATCTTCAGAGACCAACGATTATATCAAAAGTGAAAAATGAACCTTTAAGTAACAGATAAATTACAAATCAAATATAAAGCTGTGGTCAAAATTCCCCCTTTTTGATGGCAAATAAGCATTGAAAGGGGTTATTTTTTTGAAGACTAAACTCGTTTTCAGTACATTGGCTAACAAACAAAACGGTTGACAATCGCTTATCTTCTTTTATCCGCAAGACGTTATGAGCTAAAAATCTGTAAGCCTTCTCTGCCTCAATATCGCACTTTGCACTTCAAAATCCCGTATTCTTAGCTTTAACCCCGCCGTTGCTTGCAACTGCGAATCTATAAAATCCAATGCCTCCTTTTTGGTGTTGAACTTCTCACCCTTCTTTCTAAACGCAGCTCTAACCGTCTCGCGAACGATCCAAACGCCAAGAGGAATGAAATACTGCGGGTAGATTTCTCTGAACACCACTACGCCTGCCTGCCGCCGCATCTTATGTAGCGCCTCCGCAACTGCCAATCGCACCGCATAATACCCTCCACCCTCCTCTGCTGCATACCGTTTCCTGCCTTTAAATCCCTCGTGTTCCTCAATTATCACCGGTCGCTGACCCAACGCAAGCGCATCGTTGTTCCACACAGAGCCGG
>QBUL01000096.1 GCA_013180605.1 Candidatus Methanophagaceae archaeon GoMg1
GGCGAAGAGAATACAGGCAGAATATTATATGCACTCGTTCAAGAGATATTAAAATTAAGAAAGGAACTCGAAGAAATTAAAAGGGGTAGGGCAGAGGAAATTGTAGAAAAGATAGTAGTGTTAAAGGATGTTTCATATTCCGAAGCGAAAACGATGGTAGAGGATTATTTGAAAAGTCATGAAAACGCATACATGTATGAGGTGTCTAATGATTTGGGATTAGACTTAAAGATAGTACACGAAATCGTTGAGGAGTTAATGAAAGAGGGTAGGGTAGAATAGGTGGTTTCTATGCCAATATACAGGGACAAAGAGGATGCAATAGAAGGTGAGGTAATAAGTTGTCAAGCACGGAAATATGAGGAAATAGTGGTAAAAGGAAGGGGAGCGCATAGAGCTGTAAGGCTTAAACTAAGCGGTAGAGGCAGGACTTCTGCATACTGCGTTATAGATAAGCCGTTGAGATGGATAGATAAGTATAAAGTAACAGGAGGATTAAACTTTAGAAGGGGATAAAAATGGAAGGTAAAAGCGTGAAGTTGGTTGCATTGGGAATTGTGTTGGTATTGCTGGCGAGCGGGATAGGAACGGTATCGGCGTTCTCTAACTCTGGAGATGGCGACTGGAAATACTACAAAGAGCTAACCGTGAAGGAGAATTCAGGGAAAACTTTAACGGATTATCAGGTTCTGGTCGAATTGAATCCATCAAATTTCCCGGCAAACGCGAAAAGCGATGGCTCTGATTTGAGATTTGAAGATGCAAGCGGTAAAGAATTGAGTTACTGGATTGAAGAATGGAATGCAGGAGCGAAGAGGGCGAAGATATGGGTGAGGGTGCCTTTCATTCCTGCGAATGGGGAAGCGAAGATAAAGATGTATTATGGTAATCCAAGTGCAAGTGCGGTGAGCGATGGGGATAAGGTGTTTGAGTTCTTCGATGATTTCGAAGGAACGAGTTTGGAAACGAGTAAATGGATAGAGGCATACGCAGGTGGAACTTATTCTGTTAGCAGTGGCATGCTTAATATGCACGGAATAGCAGGAGGCGACGAAATAATCGCTTGTACAGATGGTTGGAGTCCTCCAATCATTATGCGATATAAAAGTTATACTTCCCGTACAGATTCTCATGATGCCATTATTGGTTTCTATTATACAAATATCGGAATAGCGGGAGACTGGCAAGGCGCCAAAGGAAATGCTTTTGCCATATACTATAAGCGCAATCATGCCGTGGTTGGAGATGGAACTAATTATGCACAGAGAAATTTAGACATAAGTGATGCTTGGCATACCTTTGAAATGAGGAGAACAGGTTCAGTAACAGAATTTTATATTGATGATATATACCAAACAACTCTCGATCAAGATGTTATAGGAATAAGATATCCAAGATTTTTCGCCAGAAACACTCATTTGAAAATAGATTGGATTTTCATTCGCAAATACGCTTCCATAGAACCAACCCTCACGCTCTCCGCAGAATACCCAACCACAGCACCAACCCCCACACCACCAACTTCTCCTTCAGGCAAACTAAAAGCGGTCTGGCTCTACAACCCCGATAAATACGACACCTCTACTTTAATGACCGACCTGAAATCAACAGGCATAGACACCATTTTTATGAGCACAGACGTAAACAACATCTGGAAATACGAGCGGTTTGTAAAATCCGCTCACGAGAACGGAATAGAAGTGCATGCGATGATTCTCGAAGACCCGAGATGTGCATTGAAAGAGAACCACGAAAGCTCAATAAAAGCGGCTGAGACGGTTTTGGAATACAACGATAAATCACTTGCGAAATTCGATGGTATAAACATAGACACAGAACCTTACGTTGACTTGGATTTGGAACAAGTATGGCAGGATTACATAACGCTTTTAGAGACGATACACGAGAAGACAACGGGAAAAACGGTATTATCCGCGGATATTCCGAGGTGGTATGACGAGACAAAGATAAAAGACCTTGCTTCAAATGTGGACTTCTTTGCGATAATGGCTTACGACAGTGGAGGAGCGGGCTGGAATACCGCTTCTGAAATAGAGGATGCTGTTGCTTCGGAAATGGGTGCGATACGAGGTGAGGGTTCGGATGCTGTTATCGGAATTGGCGTGCAGGAAGGGTTCATGGATAAAGACGCAGTTGAGAAATGTATAGAAGATCTTTACAACTATTATTCAAATGATCCGGCGTTTCTTGGCGTGTCAATATTCAAATATGAAAGTTATTCTAATGAATATACTATTCAGCCAATTATAATCACTCTTAAAAGAGATAATAGAGATCTTTATCCAAAGAAGTTTTATCTACTCATATCAAATCATGGGGAAGCACTAAACGATGTCTCTGTTAAAATTACGCCAGAGACATCTGGAATAAGCGTAAAGGATGGATATGTTAAGTATGGAGCCATATCAGCTCAAGAATCTTCAATGGGCGATTCATATTTTGAAATTGACGTTACAACAAATACTAATCCCTTAATCTTTTCTGCTGATGTCAAATGGGCAGATTCAAAAGGGTCGCATAAAAAGACCATTTAATTAAAAATTACCAATCCTGACATGTCAAGCATCGGTCCAAAAGTTAGTGATGATCTACAAGAGATTCTTTTATCAGAGGTCCCTGGACTAATCTTACAACCTTTAATTGGCCCGAGTCTTTCATTCACTTGGTTTTTAACAGAGTTTGGAGAAATGTACTATAATTCTTATGTTTTATGTACCATAGATGAAAACGGTGAGCCTCTTAAAGCTGAAGTTGTCTATGCCGATCTCGAATGGCTACCCTATTGGTTAGTTCCGCCCCAACTTATAAAATATTCAAAAAATGGCATTGTCTATTGGACTGATGCAGATAATGCTTTTCTCGTTGTAAAAGTGGTTAATTGGGACAATAAAAATCAATATGTGTACGTTGATCCAAGAGCATATGACAAGAACGTTCGCTACCCAGAAATCCCAATAATTACAATAGCCTTTTATTCAAACGGAGAAACAAAATGGCTGGCACCACCTTTAGTTAGCATTACCAAAGAGAGAGAAGCATCTCCGAAAACTGTAGTCAAAATAGATTGTCCCGTCAACGCCACACTCACCGACCAATACGACAGGATAATCTCGGATGATGGAACAAACGAAATTCCAAATGCGTGCATGGTCATAACAAACGAGACGAAGATATTCTGTCTGCCATCAAACTTTAGATATTCAACAGAGATAGATGCATACGACACTGGCACGTTCAATTTCACAAGGTTTTCTCCTATCGGAAATGATATTTCGATAACAAAATTTGAGAATGTTTCAGTCACAGAGAACACAAAAGCATTAGTTGAGATAGAGCCAAATGTTACAGATTATACGATGAGCATAGATTATGATGGCGATGAAACAATCGATGAGGAGAAGGAGCCTGTAAGTGAAGTAATAAAAGTATCACCTGAAATACCAACACCTACGCCAGAACCACTTGGATTTGAAGCGGTATTTGCGGTTGCGGGATTGCTGGCGGTGGCTTATGTGTTGAGAAGGAAGAGGCAATGAAACAAAGCATCATAAAAGTGGAAATATACTTCGATGGGGAATATTATTGTGCGCGGTGATTAAATATAGATGTCTTTACGCAAGGAAAGACATTGGACGAAACGGTGAAAAATCTGACAGAAGCTGTTAGTTTACACTTGGAAGATGAAGAACAGAAAACATATGATTTAAGTGAGAAACCTGCGATATTGGCGCTGATGGAACTCGAAGTCAATGCCACCACGTAAACCTCCAGTAATCTCTGGTGGACAACTGATAAAAGCATTACAGAGACTTGGATATGAGATTGTGAGGCAAAGAGGGAGTCATGCCAGGCTGAAGAAGGTGACAGAGGCAGGAGTGCATTCGATAACTGTTCCTAACCATTCAGAAATCGCAAAAGGAACATTGAGCGACATATTAAGTCGAGTTAGTGAAATGAATCAGATTAGTAAAGAGGATTTGATAAAGTTCTTAAAAAAGAGGCGATAAGAAGATGAACGGTAAACAGGTCATTGTAGCTCTCGTAATATTTTTACTCGTGTCTGTGATCCCTGCAAATGCGTTCTCCGTTAATTCATTGAAAATAGAAGTTCAAGAGAATGGAGACGCCAACTGTTACGCGAAATACTCGCTATTATGGTTGGAAAAGATTCAAATTTGGGTTCTCGGGGTTTTAGGAGATAAAGATGCCACAAAGAATCTTATCGCGTCGAAAATCGAAACATATCTTGAGAGAGGGGTGGACTCACTTGAAATAAGCGAAAGTGGTGATGCCTCGTTCATCCTCAAAGATTATGTGGGGAAAGTGGAACGCAAAGATGGAACGTGGTATTGGACGAAGATTTGGCTGGACAAGAGTAATTGCAGTAAGATAAATCTCGGCTCTGTAGAAATGATATTCCCGGATGGGTTCATTTATAGATTTGATGGAGAACTGCTCAATGTTAAACATCTTGAGGATGAAAACCTCGCTAAGTTGTATTTAGAGGCTAAAATTACTAAAGGGATTTATGAGGCTATATACGGCCAGTATGAAGCGTCACAAATAGGAAAGGCAGCTGGAGATTTTATTGCAAAAATAGACATGGCGTTAATTAACATGATTGCCACATCTCCAATTCCATACTCAGAATTCTTGAGCCTGATTAATTTAGCTAAAGATTTCAAAACTGATATGGGAGAATACAATAAAATTTTGGACAATATGATGGCGGCAAGTCACACATGGGGTGAAATTCGCGGGCATAAGATTGGGTTCAGTAACAATGTTAAGAATATGGTGGAACTAAAAGAAGAGGAGATCAGTCTGATATAGTCCATCATCTCGAATGATGAAATAAGCTATGAATCGCGTGAATCATTGAAGCAGGAGCTGATTGATAACCTTGAGATCCAGAAAGGAGTAATAGTCAAAATGAAAGGTTCTGCATATGACGTTGTTAGCATAAGTGAGACTGACTCGTCAAATGTAAAAGAGATTAAGGAGTATTTTAGTAAGATACTTAAAAATACCAGAAAATTGGCTGACACCGATTTGAAATATGTTGAACAGGGTCTTGCCATACTCAAGGAGGAAAAATGAAGAAGAAAACAATTTTAGGGATTTGCATTGTATTGTTGCTAGTTTGTGCAACAGGGATGGTGCCAGCGAAGACGTGGTATGTGGACAACTCAAGTGGTGCGGATTTTACAAAGATTCGAGATGCGGTAGATAATGCGAGTGTTTGAGATACTATCATTGCAGGGGATGGCACGTATACAGAGAATAATACATTAATGAGGCTAATTGGAAAGGTTCAGTGCATCGCATACCCTAAAAGGCTCCGTGCATCGTATCCCTTTTCTTATAAACCAGACCCAAAAATCGGATCTTTGCGATTGTGTACAGTCTCTTCGATCTCATAGCCAAATTTCTTGATTACCCTCACCACCAAATTTTCGCCTTTATAATACACCATGAGCGTTTGTTTCATGGTTTCAATGGTTGCCCAGACGTATTCGCCGGTATATTCCTTGCCTACATCGAAATACTCATTGAGTACGCTAATCTTCCCCCGGGAATCCACTCTCAGGATAAAATGGATCTTCCCTGTGACCATGGGTAAGCGGTCCACAGCGATTGTAAAATCTTCCGGCAGCATGCGTTTAGGATCGACCACCTTCAGCTTCTCATTTCTCAACTTCCAGGCGTTAAATTTATTTTCTTTTTCGAAGAATATCACTGACTTCTTCCGTATATCATTCAGGTCAGTAAATCGTTCCTTTTGCCAGAAGCGTTTATCAAAACCTTTGTTGAATTCCTCTATCGTTCCGTTCATCCAGGGTCTTGATGGAGCGATGAACACCACTTCGATTCCTACATATAAAGCCAATCTCACGAAGCGACTGAATGACTTAGGATGCTTGTAGTCTCCTGCAAAACACATACCGTTGTCTACCTGCAAGTATTTAGGTATCGGACACTGTTTCCAGTAGTCCATGAGAAAGTCCATTACATTGTCCATGCTTTTTTCGTTATACTGCTGTCCTGCAACTTGTCGCCCAACAACATCTTTAAGGTGTATCGAGTTGATTGGTCCATAACCCTTGATATGTCTCGGACCAACGTAATCCAACTGATGCAACTCATCAATGTGTTTGGGATTGAGAATGGTATATCGCCCTTTGGAACGAACTCTTTTGTAGCGTTCCGGTTTGTTCGCTCTTAATTTATTCCGCTTGATGATCCGTTTGATGGTGGAGATAGATTAGATGGAATCTCCGATGGTTTGTAACCCAGCTCTTCCATATGAAATTGTATCGCCTCAGCACCCACACAGGAGTATTTGGTAGAATCCTCAGTACCGTCCATTAGTGATTTTCTGATGTTTACAACAATCTGTTCAATCCGTTCACTGGTTTTGTGTGGTATAACTCTGGCTCTTTTTGGCAGGTCCTTATACCATCCTTTGCGTCCTGTTTTATATCTACCCAACCATTTGTTGAACCAACACTTTGACCTCTCCAAACTTCTGTATATATCAACCTCTCGCTCTCCTTCAAGACACCGCTGAATTGCTTTAATTCGTTCTTCCTCTTCTGGTGTATGTTCCATGATACTTCACCAAGGAAATATCATAGAAACAGCCATGTATCAGTACGTGTAAAAATAAGGTGTCAAAACCTGTGCTTATATCCTGATGACGACATTAGAACTCGCTTACCACTATGATTCCACATACTTCATATCAATTATGGTACACGATGGTGTGAACCATCCATATTTAAAATGAAAAGGTACACGATGGTGTGAACCTTTCCAGATATGGACTTAGAAGGCGAGAAGAATTGAGTTATGTGAAAATCCTCGTTGGCAGATATGTAAGCGGTGAAATGGCATACGGAGAAGTTAGTTTCTGCGGGATGCTACAAACTCACAGTGCTTCCCATTCCCCTTTACCCTTATCGGTATCCGATTCCCTCAACCATATCGCCCAGCAGATCAATATCTGCGAATATCCTATCTCTTTTGATAACCGCTCCATTTCCTCGATAAACAGCAAATCATCATTCGCATGAACTCCAAGTTCGCGTTCCACCACGCGTTTTATTATTTTATCTGGCATGCACGTGTCCACACCTGCTTGCATTCGCAAATACTGGAATGTAATCAGCCCGACACCGTGGACCTTTCCTATTTCATCCTTCTCCCATTCCTTATGGTTTGCGTGCTCAGCCCAATACCGTAACGCATCGAAATCCGTACCAAAATCATTGGTTTCTTTTAGGTTATCTAAAACACGACTTAGGCATATCGCAGCGTGCCAAACACGTCTGTTGTTCATTAGCCGCCTCAATCTCGCATCTTCCGCGGAAAGCTTTGAAAACGCATTAAACGAACTTATCTCTCCTGTTTCTACAAAATCGTGGTAAAAACGTTTAACCCGCGGCACCACGATTTTGAAGTATTTTAACCCAATTGAGTCCAGTGCCGCATCCACAACAATCAATACCGCATTCCCATCCCACCGCTTACCATTTAAGCATCGCAGCTCGCTTTCTTTTGCTGTTGCGAGAACTTCTTCAAATCTATCCTCAAACATTTCCTTTGAGTTCAGCATACCAGTCTCCATAATTACTCAATATCCTGTTGGATTTTGAGTAATTAAATGCAAAATGCAAATAGAAAGGAGAGGTGCAATTTTGACTTTTACACTTTGCACTTTTCATTTTTCGTATGTGTTTAGCCACTCAGCATCAACTTCAACCTCAACATCTGAAAGGTGTTGAGCCCTTGCTGCGCCCACGTTGTCAATACTGTCATGATTCTTTCATGAATAGATG
>QBUL01000095.1 GCA_013180605.1 Candidatus Methanophagaceae archaeon GoMg1
GTTGGGAAATAGTTTTCTGCGTAAATCCGCGTAAATCTGCGTCCTAAATAGGTGGGAGTTATACTTTATATACAATAAAAAACCACGAGATTCTCGTGGTAATCTGTGTAATCTGTGGTTAGCTAAACACCGACCCTTACTTCAATTCTACCCGCACCTTTTTCTTAAGAACAGGAACTAACCGTTTTATTTCTATTTCCACGCCTTTCTCCATCTTATATTCGTTAATGGGCATATTCGGTGATTTTCCATTCACTTCGTATACGTAAAACCCCTCTTCGTCGTCTATTGATACAATGAACTCTTTATCACCCACTCTTTTTATTCCTACGCCTGCAACTTCCTTTAATGCATCCAAAATAGTTGCTCCTTTCTCCACTGCAATCTCATATTCCTCGCTGAACGTCTCCATAGCTTCATACAGTTTCTCTCGTTTTACCATTAACACGTGCGTCTTACCAAAAACCTTTCGTTCTACCAGTTCCGCATCTTCTAAAAGCCTAACGTGCTTCGCTGCTACGGGCACCGATATGTCCAGTGCTTTTGCCAGGCCCGACACGTGATATTCACGCTGCATCAAAAGCTTTAGCATTCCCATCCTCGTTTTACTGCTCAATGCTTTGAATATATCCCTCGTCATCTCTATTCACCTCGCCTCTTTAAATACACTTTTTCTTTTTTACAAAAAGAAAACCTGTGCTAAAAGAAAAACCCCCTGATTGATGAAATATTTTAAGTCATTGGTCACGGTTTTTAAGAAAAAGTTTCTCGTGAAAATCTGTGTAATCAGTGGTTAATCCTTACAAAATTTTACTCGATACAACTCCTCGCCTAACCACCTTATATATTGTCTACCCTTCTTACCTTCTTCCAGCTTCTTCTCCCACTCTTCTGGAATTGCCGCTTCACCGTAATAAGCACCGCTTATTGCACCTGTCATCGCACCTATGGTGTCTGTATCGCCACCCAGGCTCACGGCATATACAACTGCGTCTTTAAAGCTGTCGGCATGAAGGAACGAATAAAGAGCAGTTGGCACGGAATTAAAAGCTGCTTCGCCATTTCCTAATTCAGAAATCACCTCCTTTTTACTTACCTCTGTTCCGTTCTCCAAAAGCGATTCTACCTTGCTTAGTTTCTCCTTATACACCTCTGTTTTGGCACAATCTTTCAGTTCAAGCAGCATCACTTCTTTTTCGGTCCCACGAACCGCTAAGGCGATGGAGAACGCCTGTAAAGCAGCTCCTTCTTTGCCAAGCACGTGAGAATGCGTGATATGGCTCGATTTGTACGCTATTTCTCGCAGCTTATCGGCATCGTCATAATAAAAAATGCCGACAGGTGCAATTCGCATTGCAGCTCCATTTCCGTACGAGCCTTTACCACCGAACAGCGTTTTTGACGCTTCTTCCCAACTCTCGCCTTCGGTTATCCGTCTCAAAGCTTCCTTAGACCCGGGACCGTAGCCTCTGCTCGGGTCGTAATTCTCGATGAACCTGAGCGCCATGTCATGCCCATTGAAGCCTTTATTCTCTATCAACGATTCTGCAACTCCTATCATCATCTCCGTATCGTCTGTATAGCGACCAGAAATCATTTCCCACGCATCGCTCCGCCCCTTCACCGAATTGACTTCGTCCATGCTATAGCCTTCCAGCGGAGCGCCTGATGCGTCTCCTACGGCAGTGCCTATTAAAGCACCGATGAACTTGGATTTCATTTTCCTTGTTGTGCTTTACCGCCCGCTGAGCTCGCTGAGAACACAGAGCGCAGTTAGTTTATATATTTGTGGTCAAGAAAGAATAATTTTTGATAATCGGACGCAGATGAACGCAGATAATCGGGATTTTAAATATAATGAATTGACGGAGGAGATTATGAGAATGCAATGATTGATTACAGATAAAACTTAATTTTGACACTAAACCGGAAGTTAAACGTAAGGCATTTGATACTTTGAGGAAATAGCTTTCTGCGTAAATCTGCGTCCTAAATAGGTAGCAGTTATACTTTATATACCATAAAAATTAAATTTGTGTAATCGGTGTAATCAGAGGTTGATTATGTTCGGCAAGTTATTTAACCGGAAAGAATTGGAAAAGAAGATTGGAATACTGCAAGCACGTATTGATGAGCTTGAATCGGAAAATAGAGTGCTATCTACACGATTTTCGAAGCAGGAGATACGAGCAAAAAGAGCGGTATCTGATAAACAAGACGCAGATTTGACATTGAAACAGGCAGAGAAGAAGATAGAAAATCTTGAACGCACGCTTGAGAATCAGAAAGAGGAAACGCAAAAAACGGACGAACTAACACAGACCTTCAAACGAGCGGTAACATTAACAAATGCACAATCTTGTGACCTATTGTCGCAGATCGGCTCGGTCTCTTCGAGAAATGAAGACCTTGTCACGGTCTATCTGCGTCCAGATGAATCAGTCACCGACCTGAATGAATTTGAAAGTACTATTGAACTTGAACAAGATGTCAAATACCTGATGCAAAGGATTGAGTCACCGACAGGTATGGCGCTCTTCTATGACATGAAAAGGATGGGAATGGTTCGCATGCTCATGACACCACCGTTTCCAATAGGTGAATCCGGGTGGAAACTCGACCGTGTCTTTGATACCACACAGCTACAGGAACTATTAGAGCAGAATCAGGTGATTTGCATCCTATTGGCACATGCAGGAGAGACGTTTATCGGGATTTCAAATCGAGAAGTGGTTATTGATTACAAGGTTGTTCGCAGTAGTGTAAAGGAGAAGCACACAAAGGGGGGATGGAGTCAGCGTAGATTTGAACGACTGCGCGATGAGGACATCAAGCATCATGCCGAGAAGGCAAGAGGTGTGTTTGAAGCGCTGGTGGATGAATATAAAAACGAGCTGAAAATGGTGGTTGCAAGCGGCGAGCATAATCTGATTAAGGAGATTACAGGTGGCGATTCCGGGTATCGGTATCCGTTTCCGCTGCTCATCAGAAGTATAGACACAAAAGCAAAGATAGAAAAGCATAAATCAGATATTGATAAGATAAGGGTGTTGGCGTGGTCTGCAAGATGGCATCTGCTCAAAAATCGAGGGAATTTTGAACAGACAATGAAAAATGGAAAATGAAAATTGCAAAGTGCAAAAGGTAAAATAAACATTTCTTTAAGAAAGAGCGCTTTACCAACAACTTTTTTTACCTTCGGTAAAAACCTTGACTAACAACCTTTCTTAAAAAGAAAGCTTGACTAAAGAAACAAGTCTTTTTTTCTTTTAGCACAGGTTTTCTTTTTGTAAAAAAGAAAAAGTGTTGTGTAATCTTGTGGTTATAAAAGGAACAGTGTGATGCCAAGAGTCAAAATGAAAGAGCAAGCAAGACAAAAGATTGAAGAACTCGTTGACCGATTCAGATACAATCTTGACGTTTATAAAAAATCAACGTATAACGAAACACAGGTAAGACGCGAATTTATTGACCCTTTCTTTGAAGCGCTGGGCTGGGACGTGAGCAATAAACAGGGCTTTGCGGAGCAATACAAAGAGGTTGTTCACGAAGATGCAATAAAAGTCGGGCGTTCGACAAGAGCACCGGATTACAGTTTCAGAATCGGCGGACAAAGGAAGTTCTTTGTCGAAGCGAAGAAACCTGCGGTGAACATAAAAGAGGACGTTAGCCCGTCATATCAACTGAGGCGGTATGCGTGGAGCGCGAAACTGCCATTGTCGGTCGTAACGGATTTCGAGGAGTTCTCGGTTTTTGACTGCCGAATCAAGCCCAATCCAAAAGATAAACCCGGCGTGGGTAGGATTGCATACTATACGTTTGACGAATATCTCGATACGTTTGATGCGATCTACGATGTCTTTTCACGAGAAACGGTGCTCAAAGGCAGTTTCGACAGGTATGTACAATCAACAAAGGGTAAGAAAGGCACTGCGGAAGTGGACAACGAGTTTTTAAAGGAGATAGAAAGCTGGCGAGAACCGCTGGCGAAGAACATCGCACTCAGGAATCCAGACGTGTCTATCTACGAGTTGAACTACGCGGTGCAGAAGTTGTTGGACAGGATTATCTTCTTGCGGATTTGCGAAGACCGTGGAATCGAGCCGTACGGGCAGTTGCAAACGAAAGCAGCCGAATCCAGTGACGTTTACACGCACTTGTTAAATCATTTTAAATTAGCCGAATCCAAATACAACAGCGGGATATTCGATTTTGACACGGACAGGATAACGCCTGCATTGAGAATTGACGACCGCGTCTTGAAGACGATCATTCAGAGTCTGTATTATCCGAAATCGCCATACGAGTTTTCAGTGCTTGGTGTAGAGATTTTAGGGAACGTGTACGAGCAGTTTTTAGGTAAGGTCATCCGGCTGACCGCAGGGCATCAGGCGAAGGTGGAGACGAAGCCGGAGGTTAAAAAGGCAGGTGGCGTGTATTACACGCCCCGGTATATCGTGGATTATATCGTCAAGAACACGGTGGGTAAATTAGTTGAGGGGAAGACGCCAGAAGAGATTGCGGAGATTAAAATTCTGGACCCCGCATGTGGTTCTGGAAGTTTTCTTATTGGGGCGTACACGTATCTGTTGCAGTATCATCTGGATTGGTACGTGAGTAACGAGCCGAAGGAGCATAAAGAGGCGGTGTTTCAGGTTCGCGAGAACGAGTGGTATTTGACCACGGCGGAGAAGAAGCGGATTCTTTTGAACAATATTTTTGGCGTTGATATTGACCCGCAGGCGGTGGAGGTAACGAAGTTGAGTTTGCTGTTGAAGGTGCTTGAGCACGAAAGCCGCGAGAGCATAGACCAGCAAGTGAAGTTGGGGCTGGAGGGTGTGCTGCCGAATCTTGTGGGGAATATTAAGTGCGGGAATTCGTTGATTGGACCAGATTTTTATGAGGCGGGGCAGCAGGAAACGCTGTTTGATGAAGCGGAGATGAGGCGGGTTAATATGTTCGATTGGGATGACGAGGGGGAAGGGTTTGGAGAGATTATGAAACGCGGTGGGTTTGATTGCGTTATTGGGAATCCGCCGTATTTTAGCATAAGCACTTTAGATGAGGACTATTTTCGTTATTTAGAAAAAGAATATGCTGAGATCCATTCAGGTTATAATGATGTTATGTACTATTTCATTTATAGAGGTATAGAAAATCTAAATAAAATCGGTATTTACGGTATAATTGCATCAAATTATTATCTTGGGAATAGTTATGCTGTGCCACTACGGAAATATCTTAAAAAACATATAACAAAGATATTGAATTTTAAAAACTTTCGTGTGTTTAAAAACGCAAACGTGCATACAAATATCATTATCGCCTCAAAAAATCCAAAAACTGATGAAATTGATGTTTATCAAGATATGATTGGTAATAAAATGAATTTAGAAAAGTTAGAATCAAACTTTAATCATTTTATTCTAAATAGGAAGGAATTATCTGAGGATTGGGTAATTGCCGATGATAAAAATTTAAAACTAATTGATAAAATTGCGGGGGATTGTATTCCATTAGGAGAATTAACTATAATAAAAAAAGGTGCAACATCAGGAAACAGAAAAATTTTTACGGTTTCAAGCAAATATGCTGCCGAAAATGGTTTCGAATCAGGACTATTAAAGAAGAGTATAAACAGCAAAGACATTGATAGATATTTTCTGAAAAATAGTGGGAAATATTTAATTTATATTGATAGTACAATTGATATCGATAAATATCCGAATATTCACCGATATCTACTTTCTCATAAAAAAGAATTATCTCAAAGAAACGAAGTTAATAAAGGTTTATATGCGTGGTATAGGTTAGAAAGGCCACGTGAAAAATTCGTTTTCAATGCCAAACAAAAATTGGTTGTCCCTTACAGAGCGGAAAAAAATAGGTTTGCATTTGATGATCAACAAAGTTTTAATGACGGTGGCGGTAGTTATGCAATAATATTAAAAGATAATATTAATCTTAATCTCAAATATGTATTAGGTATTCTAAACTCAGATTTAATGAACTGGTATTATGGTTTTATTGGTAAGCCAAAAGGTAAAATGAGAGAATATTTCAATATACCTCTGTCAAAAATTCCTATTCACAAAATCGGTTTTTCAAACCCCGCCGAAAAAGCTCAGCACGATAAACTTGTAGCTTTGGTGGATACTATGCTCGAACTGCGGAAAAAATACCACGAGGCGAGAATGGGCCGCGATAAAGAGCTTTACGAACGGCAGATACAGATCGTTGATGCGCAGATTGACCGGATGGTTGATGAGTTGTATGGGCTGACGGAGGAGGAGGTGAAGGTGGTGGAAGATGAAAAATGACTAATAACGAAATAGATTTTTTAAAAGTTATTAAGAATTATCAACCATTCGAAAAAACAAAAGAAGCCACTTTAAGCGATGTTAACAAAAATTTTGGAAAATATTTTGTCGACTGTAATCTCAATAAAATTTCAAGAGAACATTTGATGCTTTTGTATACATTTTCTACGCGTAAACCCCAAAAATATTACAGTGAAGAGATATATAAACGAGCTCTGGATGTTCTTTGTAAATCTTATCAAAAGGACTCTTCACACACTTTTGAGATTGTATGTGTTTAGCTAACCACAAGATTACGCATCGTGGGCTCTGCCCACATCCCCGAAAACCCTGAAAGGGTTTATTTCACGAGAAAATAAGAAGGTGTAAGATATAAAACGCAAATCTAACCAGTATCCTGTATATAATACTATCTTCTTGTGTTAATCTCGTGGTTTTTTTCACCTCAGCTAAACACATGCTTGGAAAGTATAGGCAATTGATATTTCTCCCTTCTAAGAGCTGCTAATGCAGAAAAACCATTTGTCAACAAATTAATCATTATCCCACCAACACTGTGATCTTTTGCAAAATCTGCGAAAACACACATGTCCTCAAAATCACTATTTATATTTGCAACATAGAATAGGTTCTTACCCTTTTTGTCATTTATTTTGGAAATTTCACTGGTAACAAGCTCAATCCTCTTCTTAAACGGACAGGTTGGCGGGTCAACTAATAGTTCATCGTCTATTGTGTAGTCAGCCCCTTCTGCGATTTGGGGAATCAAACGTGCGCATTTTTCTGGAGTTATCCCCCCCCTCTTGGTTTAATAACCACACCAATCAATGGTCGGTCATATACTTTTGCGATTTTTCTTATTCCATCTATGCCGAAACGCGGGCCTTCAAATTTCTCTATGAATCTGCTCGGTAAATGGACATCGAGTAATTTAACACTCTTCCCATATCTATATGTCAATGTATCAAGTATGATACTTAAAAGTAGTGGGATTCCTTCCGTTTTGGGGTTAAGATTATCCGTTGGGATGGCTATACTCAAAGTGCTCACGTCTCCGACATAACTCGGGGGCAGAAATTTTCCGCAAAGACATTCCCGAATTGCGTCATCTTCCTATGGGAGAGGCAAAAGCGAACCCAAAGTCATTCGTAGAGCCATTTCAGCTCCAATCTCGTCCACAAGTTCTTTTTCTTCAAGGCACACCTTGTAATCCACTATGATGTGATCCTCTTGGCTAATACTTTCATCCATAGATACGATTCGTTCAAGTTCTCTCGGAGAGATTTTGACCATGTATTATTCACCAATGGCGATATATGTTTTCCAGACTAATAATATTTACGCATATATGTGGAGACTGTTTAACATCCCACCACTTGTGTGACGGGCATTATTGATGAATGATTGAACAGTGGCGATAGTATTGTTAACTGGAAAGGGTCATTACATAGCTTACCAAAAAGGCTCAATACATAGGTTACTCCTA
>QBUL01000094.1 GCA_013180605.1 Candidatus Methanophagaceae archaeon GoMg1
AGGGCTTATCCGTCCCACCACCCTGGAAATTCATGCCGTAGATTCCCGTAATGAATGTAAGTGGTATAAATATCGTTGCGATAATTGTCAGCACCTTCATTATTTCGTTCATTTTATTGGCTAAGGATGAGTGATAGACCTCAAGTGCTCCCTCTGCATTTTCTCGTATATTCTCCATCGAATCCAACAGAGAAATCGTATGGTCATAGACATCCCGGAAGTAAATCTTGGTTTCGGGTTTAATGATTGGCGTATCACTCCTTTCCAACTTGTCCACCACATCCCGCTGCCCCCTGACGATTCTGTGAATGTGTCTAATTTGCCGTATAAGCATTCTAATCTTTTCTATTGTTTGCCCAGTGGGTTTTTCGAGGACCTCTTCATCTATTTCGTCCATCTTATCCTCAAAATCTTCTATAACTGCGATGTAATTATCTACAATAGCATCCAAAATCCTGTAAAGCAAAAAATCTTCCCTCCCCTTTAGTATCAACGGCTTTTTCCTTAGAATTCTTCCTTTTAGCTCTTCTATGCGTTTCAGTTGCTTTTCGTGGATTGTTATCAGCATATATTTGCTGACAAAAATGCTTAATTGCCCGGTTGAAATACCTTTCTCTCCGGCATTTATCGTCTTTGCAATGACGAATAGATACTCATCGTAATCATCAATCTTGGGTCTTTCCTCTGCCCGCACACTATCTTCGATTGCTAACGGATGGAATCCAAAGAGGCTTTCAAGGGGCGAGAGTTCTTCTATTGTCGGTTCGGTAATATCTATCCAGAGCACAAAATTTTCCTCTTGTAATGCGGGTATCTCCTCAAGCGATTCCAATTCGTATATCCGTTGCATCGTAGCTGAGTATTTAATCGCCGTAATCTTCATTCTCTATCCTCCTTGCATTTCCTTTTTTACAAGTAACTCAAAGTTAATAATACCTTTAAATGTTTCGATTATCTATCTTCCTATTTTCACACCCGCTATAAGAACGAGACCATGACAATGGCAATCGAATGCAGCAAAAAAAAGTGTTCAAATCATGCGATAATATATCAGAGATACTCCGGGCTGCACTTATGCGAAAAGCATTTCATTGAGGATGTAGAGAAGAAGGTGAAAAAGGAGATAAGAAAACAGCGGGCTGTGGAGCGCGGGGATAAGATTGCCGTGGCGTTAAGCGGGGGGAAAGACAGCTCAGCTCTTTTGTACATGCTAAAACGGTTTTTTCATCCACGCACCGATTTGCATTTCATTGCAATTGCGGTGGACGAAGGGATAAAGGGATTCCGTCCGATAACGCTGAGAAATGCCGAGAAGATGGCAAAGCAGTTGAACGTGGAGCTTTTTACCTTTTCTTTTAAACGTGAGTTTGGATTTACGCTGGATGAAATAGTGTCAAGAAAATTTGAGCAGGCGCCTTGCAGTTTTTGTGGCGTGCTGAGAAGGCAGATAATAGAGACAAAAGCGAAGGAGTTGGGTGCCACGAAGGTCGCAACCGCTCATAATCTGGACGACGAAGTTCAGACGATTCTAATCAATTATATGCGAGGGGACATAGAGCGGTTGGGGAGGCTGCAAGGGCGACGAGAAGAGTTTGTGCCGCGGATTAAGCCGCTAAGAACGGTGCCCGAGAAGGAAGTTGCATTGTATGCGCTTACAGTGGGAATACCGATAACTACGATTCGCGGTCCTTATGCCACGCTATCTTTTCGGTTCACGGTGAAAAGAATGCTGAATGAGTTCGAAAGGAGGCACCCGGGGACAAAATATTCTTTGTTACGTGGATATGAAAGGTTGTCAGAGTTCTTGCCGAAGGAGCAGTCGAAAAGAAAACTTTTGCGGTGTGAACGGTGTGGAGCGCCATCGGCATCGAGAATATGCAAGGCTTGTGAGATAGTTGAAATGATGCGAAGTGGAGAAATCCTAAATTCTGATTGCTAAACTCTAAGCGGTGGGGCTCTGCCCCGCACCCCGCAAGCCCTGTAAGGGGTTATTCAAAATCCTAAATCCGAATACCAAAAGCTTTCTTTTCTAAAGAAACATTTGTTTAGGATTTAGAGTTTAGTGCTTAGAACGTATACCCCCTAGATATTGAGCAATTACGTATGAAAGTATGTGCCAAAACCCATTAGAATCATATCCGTGCCTATGGTAGCTAAAATTAAACCCATCAAACGCGTTATCACGTTGATACCGCTTTGCCCCAGATGTCCAACAATTTTTTCGGAAGACAAAAAGCACAGATACGTGATCCCGCATATCACTCCAAAAGCCAGCAGAGAGATGATAATATGTATCAGTTCCAACCCGGCAGCAAAGCCAATTGCCGTTGCAATAGTGCCCGGACCAGCTAATAGGGGAATTCCTAATGGAGAAATTGCAACACTGAGTCGAGCTCCGCGGCTTTCTTCAATATCTTCATCACTGGGTGTGTGCACTTTAGAACCTGACCCCAGCAACATATGATAGCCAATTATAAAAATGACAATACCGCCGGTAATCCGCAGCGCAGGCAGAGTGATGCCAAATAGGTCACTTATAAACTTCCAGGCAAAGCTTACAATAGCAATAATCGCAAATGCAAACAGAATACTTTTCCTGGCAACAGCTTTTTTTGTCGCTTCATCGTATCCTGTGGTCAAACTAAGGAAAATAGGGGTATTGGCGATTGGATTCATAATGGCAAAGTATCCCCCCAAAGCGGCACCAGCAAACCCGATTAACGTCGTTGTTTCCATATTAGCGTAATCCTCCCACAATATAATCAAAGAGGTTTTTTTTCGACAAATCTGCAGCCATACGCTCCTTGTTTTCCGTTCCATCCAATTCTATTAGCCGCTCATCTATTTCTCTCTGTTCGAGAGCGTCCATTCCTACCAGCTCTTTTGTTCCCACATAGGATTTAACAAAATGTCGCGGTATAAAAAAGGAATATACCTCTGATCTCTGCATCATTCGGTCTTTCTCCAGACATACACAGGGTCAATGATACTATCAACCAAAAGGTCAAAGGGGATCACATCAGGCCATTTCGCCTTGAAAAATTCGCTCATATAGCATGCTCCCACTATCTTTGGCTCGTACCTGGAAACATGGTCCAAAGCCATCTCCGCTGATATCTGAACATCCGGCATGGCAAGACCGCCCATGAGTACGACTACCTTTGGATGTACATCTGTTATCTCTTCCGTAACATGCATCCCGACATCCGGAACATTCTCAATCAGCTTTGCCTTTGATTCATCGAGTAACGGTACGAAGACCTGCTGTACCGGTAAATCACGTATTTCATAACTCTTCACCATAATATACGGGACACATAGCGCAGGACGCCCATAATACACAATCTGGTCTCCCTCCTTCGGCTTCACTTGTTCCATGAGATATTCTTTGAATGGTTTTGATAGTCCTTCTACACCTTTACGCTTTTCCTTTAGTTGCAACATATACGTTGGATATGATAATGCAGGGGGTATATAAATAAAAATGTGTTGAAAAAAAAAATATTGGGAAGGGGCATTTATGTATTTTGTACTTACCCCTTCCTTTATCTGTCTTTGAATCACCGCTATCCCTTGCTTTATGCTGCGATTTGTCCCTGCGCGCTCTTCGCTACGAACGCGAGCGAAATAAGCGATATGCCTGCAATAATCCCGAAAAGACCGATTAGAATGGCCATGGTAAGCAGTCCTTCAAAAAACGGAAGACTAAGCAGCAGCATGCCGATGATCAGCGCTAAAACTCCGTCAAAACCGAGCAGCCATTTACCCGGTTCTCCCTTCGGTAGTGCGAAAGCTCCGGCTATCCTGACTAGCCCGATAACCACTAACCATACCATGATAAACCACAGTGTCACTACTGTACTAATCACTGGCCATATCAAGAGGAGCAAACCAAATATGATACCGCACACTCCTTCTATGATTCGCAACCAGCGACGCCCTTTTTCCGCTTTTACCGAAGCGACAAGCGCGCAGATGCCCCATACAAATGCAAATGCA
Organism: Candidatus Methanophagaceae archaeon GoMg1; assembly: GCA_013180605.1. GTDB lineage: Archaea > Halobacteriota > Syntropharchaeia > Alkanophagales > Methanospirareceae > QEXZ01. The sequence continues at coordinate 4,000 of QBUL01000094.1, forward strand.
CCTACGAAGATGGTTAACACAACCACTTCTATCGGGAAGATAAAAATTATAAACCCGACAATCAGGGCAACAACACCTTCTAATGCTAATACCCACGACTCCTGTGCTAAAACAGATTGCTCTACTCTTTGCTCTTCTCCTATTGTTTCACCCATGATTTTACCTCCTATTTATTTAAGCCAATAAAATTTGGTTTGGGTATAGCGGTATATAAGCTTTTCGGTAACCGAAACCATTTTAAGTAAAACTATCTTTTTCCTTACAGCACCTCATAGAAAAAAAAGGCGAAAAAAAAGAGAAGGCGAAGAAGGGATGAAAAAGGGCAGCAGAGAGGCAGGAGCCGTAAAAAGTTCTTCTATGGGATGGGGCGCTCTTATAGTTATATATATGGCGTCTTTTATTTTAGTCTTTGACACCACAGCTATGACCGTTGCAATCAACGATTTAGTTGTAGATCTGCATACTACTGTTGGTACGATCCAGGCGGTAATGGCTATTTACACGTTAGTAATGGCATCCATGATGCTGATGGGTGCTAAGCTTTGCGATATGTACGGTAGAAAGAAAGTTTTTCTAATTGGCACGTGTATATATGGAGTTGGAACGGCGACGGCGGCATTAAGTCCTAATGTGGCAGTTCTTCTATCGGGCTGGTCGGTTATTGAAGGAATTGCCGCTGCGGGTATGATGCCTGCAAATATGGCTCTATTAGCAAGCACTTATGCAGACCCCAGGAATAGGGCTACCGCTTTTGCGATCTATGGTGGAATAATAGCGGGAGGTGCTGCTCTGGGTCCTTTGTTGGGAGGTCTTATAATATCGGCTTTAAGCTGGAGAGCGGTCTTCGCAATGGAGTTAATACGGGTAGTGATTATCCTTGCTGGCTCACGTGTGCTTAAAGAAGTAGAAATAGATGCTTTAAAAAAACCACACATGGATATTATAGGTGTTATAATTTCAGCAGTAAGCTTTTTTTTTAATCATTCTCGCATTCTTAATCTTGAAAGGAGGATCTCTTCTTTCATTAGTCCTGTTCATGTTAGTGTTAGGCATCATCCTGTTCGTGTGTTTCAAATTATGGACCGACCGAAGAAAAAGGGAGAATAAAACGCCCTTGTTTGATTTTGACCTATTTAAAAGCAAGACGTTTAAGTTTGGCAATATTGCACTACTAACAATTAATCTTTCATTAATGGGAATTCTGTTTATTTTGCCTGTTTATATGCAACAGGTCCTTAAATATACTGCAATACAAACCGGGATTTATCTCATACCTTTTTCATTTTCTATTTTAATTATTTCTTTTGTTGCAGGACCTTTAAGTCAAAAGTTCAATCGTAAGTGTCTTCTAATGTTAGGTATTATTATTGCTGCTATTGGTGTTTTCATTATACATAATTTGTTCTCAGGTCAGAAAACAGTAGTCGGATCTGATTTAGCCATTGGATTAACTATTTGTGGTATTGGTACTGGATTTATTTTAGCACTTCTTGCAAATATGCTCATTTCTGCTGTTAAAGAAGAGAACCAAAGTGAAGGATCAGGTATGATCAGGGGTATTACAAATTTAGGTTATTCAATGGGAACAGCAATAATTGGTTCTGTGCTTTTAATCTTTGTGTTTAGTGGCATTGCAACAGGAGTATTGTCTTCTCCTGTTTTAGATGTGGATATGCCTGAGGATAAGTTAATAACAGAGCTGCATGATTACACAAATAAAATGCAAGGGGAACATGCCAAGATAAATCTTTCACAATATCCGGAAGAGAAAGTAAATGAATTTAAAAGAATCGTGCATTCTTCAATACAGTTAGGAATAAGGCAGTCTTTTTTGGTAATTTTTATTGTTTTACTGATTGCGTTGGTGGTTACGTCCTTTATTCCGAGTAAAGAGCAGCGGTGAAGAACCTTTCTCTTTGCAGGTCTCCCTTGGTTAGTTTACAGAGCAGCAGAAAACAGACGTGAAATAGACTCTTTGATTTTTATCATGGTGGACCGTTCTGCGTACAGTTGTTTCGTGATTTCCGTACACTGGTTGATGTCATTCTCAAATGCGTTCTTCAGCACCTCAGCTATTTCACGGTTGTAAATGAATGCGTTGGTCTCAAAGTTCAGCCGGAAACTTCGGACGTCCCAGTTTGCCGTGCCGACAGAGCTCGCAAGTCCGTCCACCACGACGGTTTTGCTATGGATAAAACCGCTGTCATAGGTATATGCCCTGGCTCCGGCATCAAGAAGCTCGCCAATATTTTCATAACTGGTCCAGTATACAAACGGATGGTCAGGTTTGCAGGGTATCATGACCCGCACATCAACGCCGGTAAGAGCAGCAATTTTCAGTGCTTCCATCACACTCTCGTCAAGCACAAAATATGGTGATTGAATATAGATGGTTTCCGTAGCAGAATTAATCAGTGCAATAAATCCTTTTTTTATCGGCTCCCACTGAGTATCAGGGCCACCGGAAACTATCTGCACGGCGGCACCGCCGGTAACTTCATGTTCTTTTGGGAAATATTTGGGTTCATAGTCCAGAAGTTCCTTTGCGGCAAAGCTCCAGTCCTGGAAAAAACGAACCTGCAACATACCGACTGCATGACCGTTAAGTTTCAGGTGCGTGTCGCGCCAATAACCCAGCGGTCCTTTGCCCAAATATTCATCTCCGATGTTAAATCCACCAACGAATCCGGTAGTTCCGTCAATGACCACAATTTTACGGTGATCTCTATAATTTGATTTATAACTCACACGTATATTTAGTACTGGAATCTTGCGCTCAAAAAAGCCTGCTACCTGCCCTCCAGCGTCTGTGAGTTCATCAAAGAATTTTCGTGGTAGTTTCGCACAGCCTAAGCCATCATAGAGCAAACGCACTTCTACGCCCTCTTTCGCCTTCTCTGCCAGTGTGGCAACGATTTTATTGCCAAGTTCGTCATTTCTGATGATGTAGTACTCGAGGTGGATGTGCTGTTTGGCGTTTTTTATCGCGTCCAACAGTGCGTTAAACTTATCATTTCCATTAGTATACACTAGGATCTGATTGTTCTCACTCAGTAGCGCCATATCATTGACTAGGAGCATGTGAGCCATGGCAAGGTATTTATCCAACTCGTCATCAGAAGGACTGGCTTTATATTCCTGTAACTCTTCCAACTGCTCTTTGAGTAGAGATTTACCCTTTTTATCGAGTTCCGCTTTGACTTTGAACATTTTTTCACGGTGGAACGTCTGTCCAAAGATCAGGTATAAAATAAACCCGAGTAGCGGTATGAAAAATAACACTGCCAGCCACGCGAGGGTTGCAGATGGACTTCTTCGTTCAAAAAATATGAGGCTAATCGCGAAAAGAACGTTTATTATAAATATGATCAGTACTATGGGATCCGTTAGCGCCGCCCACATCATTTTTTAGATCACCACTTTTTTCCCCTTTATATCATGGCCATATATAACTTACAAAAGGGCGACTCTCATGAGGAAGGAACAGCTAATTTTTGAAAATGTGCTTTTTGAAAAACCTGTATATGATGAGATTAATAAACTCGGTCTCAAAGCGGTAGATATGCATTACCATACAAATCATTCTGATTCACCTACCAAAGTAGGGGATGCTTTGAAGCTGGCAAAAAAAAAAGGAGTCGGTCTTGCAATAACGGACCACAACCAGATAAGTGGCGTAATCGAGGCTTATGAAAGAAAGACTGAGGTCATGCTTATACCTGGAACGGAGATTAGCGCCCATGATGGACCACATATACTT
>QBUL01000093.1 GCA_013180605.1 Candidatus Methanophagaceae archaeon GoMg1
CTGAAGAAATAGTTTTCTGCGTGAATCCGCGTAAATCTGCGTCCTAAATAGGTAGAAGTTATACTTTATATACAATGACAAATCCATGTATAAAAGAGGCTTTGTTGTACGAGCAACTTGAATCCGAGTTCAAGGATGAGAAGAAGAAAGTGCGATGCGGAACCTGTGAAAGGTTCTGCAAAATTGCCACAGGCAAGTTAGGATTCTGTAAAACACGGATGAATATTGATGGAAAACTCTACACCCTGGAATATGGTGATATTTCCTCTATAAGTGCGAATCCAATAGAAAAGAAACCTTTTTTCCATTTCTTCCCGGGCAGCAAGGCATTAACAGTAGGAAGTTACTCATGCAATTTCTCCTGCCCCTGGTGTCAGAATTGGGACATTAGCAAATCCGTTCCAAATCCAGCGAGATGTAATTATGTTTCGCCCGAGAAACTCGTGCGAATGGTGAAAGAAAAGGGGTGCCAGGGGACTTCTATATCCTTTAACGAGCCTATTTTGCTTCTCGAATACTCGCTTGATGTTTTTGAACTCGCGAAAAAGGAGGGCTATTACAATACATACGTGACGAACGGCTACATGAGCACTGAAGCGCTACGGTTGCTGGTGGAGCATGGATTAGATGCGATGAATGTGGATGTAAAGGGCTGTGAGAAGGCGGTGAAGAAATATTGTGGTGCAGATGTGGAGAAAGTATGGCGGAATATAAAGGAAGCGAAGAGAAAGGGGGTTCATACTGAAATTACAACGCTCATTATACCGGGTGTGAACGATGATGAGGAATGCGTGAGAAGCATAGCTTCAAGAATTAGGAAAGACACCGGGGAAAACACTCCGTGGCATGTAACACAGTATTATCCGGCTTACAGGGCACTTGAATTCGGTCTTTACAATGGAAGAACGCCTGTTGAAATACTGGAACGAGCACGGGAAATAGGGAAGGAAGAAGGTTTGAATTATGTTTACATTGGTAATGTCCCCGGGCATCCTTATGAGAATACTTATTGTCCACGTTGCGGTGCGCTGTTAATCAAGCGATACGGTTTTGATGTGGTTAGCTATCGCATAACCACGGAAAATAAATGTCCTGAGTGCGGGGGGGCTATCTCCATCTGCACAAAATTCGGTGGAATTAAGATCCCTCAAAATAATATCGTTGAATAATTTTATCTTACAGGTCTTATCGGCACGATATATGGTCTTCCACTGTGATTAGGCACTTCCACTTCAACATCATAAACGTGCTTTATGTTTTCAGGCGTGAGCACCGAGGCAGCGTCTCCAGCATCAAAAATCTCGCCCCCATTCATCATTATTATCCTATCTGCATATCTCGAAGCTAAGTTCAGGTCGTGGATAGCCATAATCGCAGCGATACCCTTTTCTCTCACGATGTTTTTTATGATGTCCATCACCTCAAGCTGATGTTTGATGTCGAGGTTAGAGGTAGGCTCATCTAACAAGAGAACATCTGGCTCTTGCGTGAGTGCCCTCGCTATAAATACTTTCTGTTGTTGACCGCCGCTGAGTTCATTAATGTCACGCATGGCGAAACTTTTGATGTTCAGCATTTGTAGAGTCTCTAAAACCTTTTTCATGTCTTTTTCGCTGCTTCGCCAGCCAACGTGAGGACGTCTGCCCATGAGAACGGTATCAAAGACCGTAGCAGGGAAGACCTGAGCAGAACTTTGTGGGATATAGCCCATTTTTTTGGCAAGTTCCATCCTGCTCATCTCTTTTATCTCTCTTTCGTCCAGCAGTATGCTTCCCCGCTGTGGTTTCAAAATCCTGTCTATACATCTCAGCAGCGTAGATTTTCCTGCTCCATTTGGACCCACCACGCTTAGCATCTCCGATGTCGCCAGCTCTATGCAGACATCCTTAAGTATCGGCACACTTGCATAGCTGAACTCCACATCTTTTACTTTTAGTTTCACCATTTTACCAGAACTCCCTTTTTCTTCTTATTATAAGATAAATGAACAAAGGAACGCCCATGAAGGCTGTCAATACACCTACCGGGAGAATAACAGGTGCCATAATCTGCATTGCCGCTATGTCTGCCACAACAAGCATTACTGCACCGACAAGCCCAGATGCAGGGATTAAAAATCTGTTATCACCACCAATAACCATGCGTGCTATGTGAGGAGCAACCAATCCGATGAATCCGATGGCGCCCGTGAAGCAAACGATGGCAGATATTAATAATGATGCGAGCATCAATACAAATATTCTAATACGTTCGACGTTTACACCGAGGCTTTTTGCTGATTCATCCCCGGCACTCATCACGTTTAAATCCCATGCCTTTAATATAACTATAGGAATGCAGCATGCAAGCACGATGGACATGGGGGACAGTTTGCTCCACGCTGCTCTTCCAAGGTCCCCTACCATCCAGAATACCACTGCCTTTACTGCTTCTGGTGCTGCAAAGTATTGTACCAATGTTATAGCCGCGCTAAAGAGATACATCATCGCAATGCCTGCAAGTATCATTGTCTCCGGCGTAGCTCTTTTATATAACGCTAATCCAAAAATAAAAAACGCAGGTATCAAAGAGAAGATGAATGCGTTTCCTATGATGAGATATTGTCCACCAGCGAAGCCCGCGCCAAAAATGATGGCAATGGAAGCACCGAATCCAGCGCCATGTGCAATTCCAAGTGTATAAGGACTTGCAAGTGGATTTCTCAGTATTCCTTGTAGCACACATCCCGCAATGGCAAGACCAACGCCGGCAACAATGCCAAAAAGGATACGAGGGAGTCTTATATTCCATATAATTGTTGTTGCAAGCGCAGGCACGTCAAAATGATTTGGAAAGAACCTGTGAAGAATTGTGGTATAAACTTCCAAGATTGAATATTTTATAGGTCCAAGCGTAACGCCTATACCGAGTAAAAGAACTATTAAAAAAAGAAGGAAAGTAATAAAAAATATCTTCCTCCCAATAAACCTTTTGTAATCCTCTTCTACTTTACTTCCCGTTTCCGTGCTTTCTACTACTTTTTCTACTGCTGACATCCTTTTCCTTATAGCCTCTGCTTCTGTTCTATTCCCAATTTACAAAGATCGAAGAACTTCTTTACTTCTTTTACCTCTCCTTTTGGAACCTTTTCAACAGCTCTCTAAATTCCTCAGCGGATTTTACTACCGGTGGTGCTGAGACGCACAGCAGCCTTGCAGGTTCATCACTAAGATTTTTGATGCCTGCAACTCACTGGCAGGTACAAATATTACCGAATCGGCGTTGATAGTTGTTGTCTTATCACCAGAACTTACCTCTACAACCCCTTCGATGCAGTACAGAATATTATCCTGGGGGTGTGAATGGGGCGTAACATCAAACCTGGCTGGCAGTTCTAAATATAGCAGCCCTACTTTATCGGTGAATAAAAGTGGCTTTATGATACCCTCTGGAGTTTCCAAGCCTTCTATATCCTCAATTGTCACAATCTTCATTTTTTCGCCTCCTTCTTCCCCACGATAAACATTGATGGGCTTGGCGGGGTTTGAATATCAAAGATACGTAGTTTCGAGAACCCTGCTTCTTCCAAAAGATTGGTGTACTCATTCACGGTATAGCAGTGATGGTCTCTATTCATTATGGAAATGTAAAGGTCAAATAGAACCGATACCCGTGGAGATGTCCTGGTCTCATTGACAACCCAGTGGTTAAGGACCACAGCGCCGTTTTCATTAAGAGAGCCATAGATTTTATCCAGAACAGATTCTATACCTTTCTTTTGATAAAATACGTGTGAAACAAAGACCAGATCGTACCCATTCCCGATGTCATCATTGTTGAAATCCCCTGCCACTAATTCTATTTGATTATTCATTCCATACCTGTCTATGAACTTTTTAGCAATCTCGATTACATGAGGAAGATCGAATAAAGTAACCTCTGCCATCGGATTTTTCTGAGCGAAAGCCATCGAATATACGCCATGCGCTCCACCCAGATCAAGAATTCTTTTCGCATTCACAAATTCCTGGACATCCTTTAATGTGTCAAATATTATCGGGAGTTCATAGCATAATGCCCCTTCTGCATGTCCGAGTATCTGCACTTCGTCAAAAGCATATTCTTGTGAACCCTCTTTCTCTTGCAGAGACCCACCGTTCTTCAACACTTCATCGAGGTGTGAGAAAAGTAGGTTACTGCCAACAGTTATTCTAACAAGGTTACCTATGTAGTGCGATTTCCCCTCTACCAAAAAGGTTTCTGCATCCACCGTATTGGTATATTCTTTGTCTGACTTTGCTAACAGTCCAAGCGTAACCAGAACATTGAGAAATTTTTCCGTTGTACGAGGGTCTGTCTCCATTTCTTCGGCAAGCTCTTTTGCGCTTTTAGATTCTGACAACCTGGTGAAAACTCTTTTTTCAATCGCCATAAGTAGTATATGTGATATTCTATAGCCCTGTATCATCGCATCTATCGGTTCCGGGCTTATTTCAGGCTTTTCATTTATGCTGCTCACTTTTCAATCTCCTTTTTAAATGTTAGAATCGCAGATGGACCATAAGCGCATTCATCTATCTTAGCTACATTTTCCAGCTTAAATCCGTGTGCCTCTGTTAGATCAACGTATTCGTCTATTGAAAACATCTGATTTTCGGCACCCCAAAAACACATGTCAAGATCACCCAATGCAGATGCCAACGATCCATCTCTATTCTGGTGGATAACACAGTTTTTGAGAATGAACCTACCATTCTCGTCGAGTGCACCATAAATTTTACTCAAGACTGCATCGAGTATGGCTCCCTGCAAGTAAACGTGGGAAATAAACACTATGTCATACCCATCTCCGATGTCGCCTCCCATGAAATTGCCTTCCTGTATCTTTACTCGACCGTTCATTTCGTATTGCTCGATATGTTTTTTTGCATTTGCAAGCGCAGGTACGCCGGGAAAATCAAACAGTGTTGCTTCGAGTTCAGGATTTTTATCTGTGAATGCAATGGCATAGAGACCATGTGTACCCCCGAGATCGATGAGCTTTTTCGCATTCTTAAACCACGTGTAGTTTGATATAACTTCAGCAGTTGCTTGAACCTCATCACGCACTGCAACCTCCTTCATAGTCAAACTGAAGCTTTCATCGTATAATCCCCATCCAGGCATATCTCCATTATCCGGCTGCACATGCCCCTGCTCTAAAGCTTGACCTATTTTTGCCCAGTCGTCATAAACACTTGTTCCAAATGAAATTGGCTTAGCTGTCTCAATGTAATTCCCCTGATAGAATGACTTTCCGTTTACCAAAAAAGTCTCTGCAAGTGCTGTATTAGTGTATTTCCCGCTACCTTTAGCAAGCAATCGTATTGCGACTAATGCATTCAGAAGTTTCTCGGTGATGTAGAAATCCGTTCCAATCGCCTGAGCAATTTGTTCCGCGGTCTTTGGTTCTTCTGATAGTACTGTAAAAATATCATGCTTAACGGCAGTAAACAGAACTTGAAAACTCTGGTAGCTGTCTGCCATTCCACAAATTTTTTCTGGACTTATTTTTGGCATTATACCCAATATGGTCATTATTTTATCACCTCTTTTTGTTTTTTAGATAAAAATTTGAGAAGAGGGAATAAAAAAAATCCTCCTCTACTAAACCTTTTGCATTTTTCTTCTACCATTATCCTCGTTTCCGTGCTTTCTACTTCTTCTGCGGGCATCCTTAATAGTCTCGGCTTCTATCTATTCCCATTTGTAGAGTTCAAATTTTTCAGTCATCTCTGTCCAGATTCCATCAACACCGTAAACTTCCTCAAGTATCTCGTTACCCTCCTCTTCTACGTCCAAATCTGCGAATTCGTCGGGATGGAAAAGTTTAGCCATATAGAAGCACTCGATAACGCCTGTTGCTGGGTCCCAGCCAAACTGGAAGCCTTTTGTATAATAGACCTTTTCGTTTGCAACCGCGGGTATACTCCATAGATCAGGGTCTGAGAGCACATCCTCTATTGAGAACATGTGCGTCCCCGGTGAGAAACTATGAATCAGGATTATGTCAGGATTCCACGCAATGATCTGCTCCTTTGAGACCTCCAACATGTTGGGACTATATGGTCCTGGCGCACCTTCATCAGCTACAAGGATACCACCAGCTTTCTCTACGGGGCCATAGACAGCCGGAGTCCAGGTAAGTTTGCCCCAGAACGCAAGATACACCTTTGCTTTTTCGTTCTCCGGTATGTCGGACGTAACATCTATTACTTCATCGAGCTTATCGTGAAAGTATGAACTCAGCTCCTCAGCTCTCGCCTGCTCGTTAAGGACATAACCCATCATCTTCAACCATTTAAACCCTTTAAGAGCAATGGCTTCCATGTCAGAGGGTGGAGTTACTATTGTTGGTACACCTGTGGCTTCCTGGACTGCATCAGCATCAGCATAGCTGACAAGAATCAAATCTGGCTCGAGCGATGCTATTACCTCTATGTTCGGACCCCCATAATAGGGACTGCCTGCGATAGGGAGTTCTGTAAGCTCGGGATGCGACATATATATAGCCGGGTAACTATCTGCAGCATTAGCGGGAATAGCGTCTGGCACCCCAACGATTTTATCCGTAGCACCAAGTGCAATAATTGTTCGAATATCCTGCGGCATGCTGGAGCTGGCGATCCTCTCTACAGGCATGTTTAACGTTACTGTTCTATCAGTGGCATCAATAACTGTAAGCTCACTTTCCCTGCCAAGAATAATCAGCCCTGTTTGCATCATATCGAATATATCTACCTCCTCGTCATAATTCGCATCTGCCAAATCCGTTTCGTCTTCTAACCATAAGATTATTCTCGCTGTGAAAGTAACGTCACGCATGTCAATCGTATCGTCTTCGTTTGCGTTGCCGTAGATGTCCAATACGTAATCGTCTTCTTGAGCTGTGGCAATACTCGTTGCAGGCAAAGCCACTAAGAACAGCGTGCACAACACTATTGCAGTCAAAAGTTTGTTTTTCGTTTTCATTTTTTTGTTTTCACCTCCTAAGTTTTTTTATTTAGGGAATAGCGAACAGTCAAATAAGGATTAGGGAAAGTTTCCCCTATTGGCTATTGCCTACTTCGCTATTGGCTATCTATCCCCATTACCTCTCCTCTTCTTTCACCTCCATTTTTCTTTCTTAGCACAGGTTCTTTCTTTGGAAAAGAAAGAAAGTGTCCGCCCAGCCCGGTATCCCGCTATCCCTATTCCTTTCATTGTTCGCCTCATCTCCTCCTCAGCAGAATATACGCAATTGTCAACATTCCCCCAATTGCCAAAATAGCCTCGAATCCTGGTGGTTTTGGCGTTGGCGTTGGTGGCGCAACAGGTACGGGTGTTGGTTTTTCCTTTGGTGTTGTTTTTTTCCCTTGTGGCTTCGGTGTTTCTTCAATTCCAGTTTCAGATGCCGGTGTCGGTGTTTCTCCGGGTGCCAGTGTTGGCGTTGGCGTTACAGTTGCAGTAGGTGTAAGTGTTACGTTCCATATCCATGCATGCATATCCGATAATCCAGTTGTGGTGTTAATTGCGATTGCCGAGACGTTCCGGGTTCCAATAACTGCACT
>QBUL01000092.1 GCA_013180605.1 Candidatus Methanophagaceae archaeon GoMg1
GATAAGTAACACGAAAAAAACCGAAAGTTTTAAATATTGAATTTACCATTTAAATTTTGGGTTGCTTCAAACTTGGATAAAATCAGGGGGCGAAAGGGGTAAGAAGATGGGGAAGATGGGGAAAAAGATGATAATGCGGAAGCTATTGAGTTGTTTGGTTATAGGTGTGCTTTTGATGAGTGCGATGCTGTGCGTGGTTGCAGCAATGAATGAAACTGGAACAGAAGATTACATAAAAATACTCGATAAAGAGAGACGATTAACAGTGGCAGAATCTACATCAACTGCACATCTGAAAAACAACCTCTTAGATCTTCATTTTACAGAACAAAATAGTGATTTATGGCAGTATCAATGGCAACTAGGGCAATGGGGAGAGAGTTGTTACCATGAACATTTTGGGGTATATACAGACAATGCCGGAAGAACATTGGAATCTGAGGAATTTACTATTGACCAGCCTTTTACCGATCCTGGAGGAGTTTCGGGAACTATAACTGCAATTTTGCATTATGGTGACATTCAAGTTAAGAGAAAGATTACTCTTATTTCAGGTGATATTAGGTTTTTCGAGATCGAATACACGATTAAAAACATAGGTTCATCAACTCTCAATGATGTTCGGTTCTTCCAGACAATAGATTTTGATATTCCATGGACTGGTGACCACACCGATGATTATGCATGGTACGATGCTGAACATGATTATGTTGTCGTTAAAGATGATGAATATTTTGAAAACAGCTTTACAGGAAGCAAACGTTCAGATAGGCACGGAATGGCGCATTGGTCCACTGAGATATACGATGATTGGGATGACGACAACCTGAATAACGCGAATAGTTATGGCCCGGGAGATCCAGCAATCGGATTGCAATATAATCTTGGCAATCTCGCAACAGGAGCTGAAGAAATCGTTACAATAACAATATGGTCAGGTGAGCCAACAGTGGCGATGAAGCCTAAATTCAATCTAATAACCTTCGGTGATAATAAAGGTGAACACCACACAGATAAATATCCTTCAGAGTACAATGTTTTACGCCGTGGTCAAAGTTTTAATCTGAATGCAGATATTGAAAACTTTGATGACAGCGACCACAAGATAATTTTTGTGATAACCAAACCGAGTGGAGAAACTCAGGAGTTCACAGCAAGAAAGGACGGTATTTTAGGTTCTGGTTGGGATTGTATATACACCAGGAAATGGTACAAGTGGAATAAATTCAATTTCAAAATACATATTCCGGGAAATGAACAAGTAGGTAAGTATCAATTAATCGGCGAGATTCAGAAAAAGGATGGCACAGAAACCTATGATATATTTGGTGATGATGAAGTTAAACCAGAATTTTATGTGATATTCAATCCTTGGAGTAGCGAGGATGTGGATGTGTCCTATCCACATGAGCATGAGTCAGATTTTTTTGCTACAGGTGATGATGGGAAACAATATTACCCCCAATCATATAATGCCTTTTCTTGGACATTAGAACCAGCCAATAAAAAGGTATTTGAAACTGCAATCGAAACAATATCTGGAGATATATCAGGATTTGATTCTGCGAATAAGATAATAGATAAGGTAAGCTATAATGCAGGGCATGATGGTAATCACCCTTGGGAGCTTGGTTATGAATTTGATGAATCGGAAGGTGCTTATGGTTATTATAGACTTGGAAAAGACGATCCTTTTGATTCCTCGGAAATATTGGGTGGAGCATGGTGGCATGTAAGCGATTTTAGAGGACATCCTGACAAGACGTCTTCGAGTAATGTTCCCAATATTATAAACACATGGTTAAATAATCCTGGTAATAATCCCTATGGGCAGTGCATGCAGTTTAGCGGTTTGGGAACTTCATTATTAAGATCCATTGGTATTCCATCGAAAATGGTCAGCATACCTGATGGTAAAAAAGCGCATAATCCAAGTGAGGATTGGCGGCCTACTTTCCATATTTGGAGTGAGGCGTGGATTAACAATGAGTGGAAAGAAATTGCTACTACATACCAAGATCCAAATGGTCCAAGCTCTAAATGTAATGCGCTTTACCAAACAGAAATACGCTCTAACTACGAGGTGGATGGTTCTCCGGATGCGGATGGATTTGTAGATCACGTATTCACCGATCAAATAGTTCCGCACTGGTGGTTCTGGTGGAAGTTAGATAGATCTGATATTTTGGATGAGTACAAAGAGTGCACTGAATCAACATCTATGTCACGACTGAATGTGAACGCACTCAGTGGTCAAGTGGGACTCAATGTGACTACGGACAAAACGCAGTACGTTTTGGGAGAGGAGGTTATACTAAATATTACCGTTAGAAATAATGAAGATGTTTCGATAAACAATAATTTAACTACCGAAGTAATTGAGTGTCCTAGAGATGGTATAGCACGTTATGTTTGGAGAGACACGCAGTTAATAAGTGTTCCGGCACACACAACTTATAGCAAACTATATACTTTGTCTAAAAGGGATTATAAATATGACGGACAATATTATGTATTTTCTAACATAGACAACATCGCAAATTCAGCAAATTTTAATATCATAGGCGGTCTTAATTTAACAGTAATTTTACCAGAAGCAGTTCTAATAAACGAAACATTTGATGTGACGCTAGAAACTAAAAACACTTTGGGCATACCCATAACTAATATTGAAATTCAAGCGGACTTCCCATACTATGCTGACATCACGGGTGCACCGATAAACTTCATAATACCAGCACTTGCACCTGGAGAGCCCCACACTACAACATGGGTTGTCAGCATGCCTGACGATGGATACCAGAGTATGGTATTCAGCGCACAATCAGAAAGAGGTGATTATGAACGAATAGCTACCGGAACGGAAGTGATGTCTAATCCCTTTCTTCGTGTGGATGTCGAGGTTCCCTCAAGTGTTCAGAAAGATTCTGCATTCGCTGTTTTCGCAACCATCGTGAATGAGGGTGATCTTGCCGCTGAGGATGTCCAAAGTACATTGTATCTGCCGCCAGAACTAACAACTTCTGACGACTTAATAAGATACATTGGTACGATAGACCCGCATGCCAACACTACAATCGTGTGGAGCATTACAGCAACCGAGGCAGGAACGTCAGCATTTACGATAGTGACTAATTCAAGTACCACAAGCGGTGAAGATGTGATATTTATCCCTATCTTTATCTACGACCACGACCTTGAGTTATCAGTGGAACAATCACAAATAGAAGCTGATGGTGAATTGCACTGCATAAATCTGACAATACACAATCTGGGTAATGTAGAAGATAGTGTGCTTTTACAATATCTTGTAACCAATCGAAACATATCGTTCAGCATTTATGATGGGGATGAACGGATAATATCCCAACCAGTAACAGTTCCAGCAAATGGGGATAAAACGCTGAACTTAAAGATCATACCAGAATACGAGGCAACAGGAGCGATTACGATACATGCGACCTCAGAATTGGATCCCACGGCATCGGATTCGATAAATATTGAAGTAATTTCACCATCTATCCTCCATACAGATATCCAAAACGTTCAACTCCTATCCGCAGACCCAACAGTTACAAGCATCAACGTAACCAACCTAAATCTTTCCGAAATCAACGAAACATACAAGCCATCAGGGGTTATACCACAATCAGCCTATATGATAAACTCAACAGGAGCAGGAAACTTCAGTTTGAGATTTACAGATATTCAAAATGCAAATATGATTGCGGCACACAAAATAGATCCCTCATCCATTCCACCAAATCAATGGATAGAATTGGACACAACTACAACCGCTACAAATGTAACATTTACTATGAGCGTTGGGGATCTACCAGTTGTATTTGCAGTCAATGTAACGGTCAAAGTAGCTTTTGATGAAACACATAACGAAATATTCTCCATTGATCCAAATGCAAAATACAGCTATTCTAAGTTTGCATCTCTCTTAGAAGATAGAGGCTATGAAGTAGAAACATTGAACTCATCTCCAATAACCACAGAAAAGCTAACTAATTGTAGCATCTTCGTCATTCCCGCTCCAACAAAGCCATTTGATGCCAATGAAATCATGGCAATCAGAGAGTTCGTCAGCAATGGTGGAAACCTTCTTTTGATAAATGAGTGGGGTGGTGATTTCAGGCAAGGAAGCAATTTAAATAATTTATCCAAAAAATTTGGAGTAGTATTTAATAACGATACCGTAAATGATCCAACAAACAATTTCCATAACACGCCTTCCTATGTTCTAATCCACGAATTCAGCGGTCATTATATAACTAAGGATGTTAACGAATTCCTATATCCTGCGGGATGCTCACTTGCTACTAATAATTCGATTGGATGGGCAGATAATGATAGCTATACAATGCTTCCGAACATTCCTCTTGTATCAAAGGCAGAAAAAGAGCTAGGGAATATTACTGTTCTGGCAGCTACTAATTTAGAGAGAGGAAAAGTGGTTTGCATTGGAGATGGAGATTTCTGCGATGACCTTGACATAGATGGAAATGGAAGAGCAAACATAGAGGAATATGATAACAAGAAATTGGCATTGAATATGGTGGAATGGTTATCCAGTGGTGCAATAAATGAACCGCCAGTTGTATCCTTCACGTACTATCCAGAAAATCCCGTTGTAAACCAAACAATAACATTCAACGCCTCTTCTTCATACGATCCAGATGGAACCATCGAAAATTACGAATGGGACTTCGGAGATGGAACAAATGGAGGAGGAGAAATAGTGAATTATTCTTATTGTGCAGCAGGGAATTACACAGTGAAGTTAACAGTAACAGATGACAGAGGAGCATATAACACTTCCATGAAGATCATAAATGTAGCCATTTGCGACCAGCTTATTTGGAATATAACATCCGATAAAGAGGAATATCCTCCGGGGGATTATGTAATTATCACAATGAAATTTAAGAACGAAGGAGAAGAACCTGTTTTAATAACAAATCCGATCACTACCACATTTATAGCTTCAGACGGCTCAATAGTGTTGGAAGAAGATTTAAGCTACTTAATATCTGTAACGCTTGGAGCAGGAGGTCAATGGAGTTTGGGGACTTCTTATAAGCTTCCAGATGATGCACCTGAAGGGTATTACGATGTAAGAGTAAGCATAAGCGGAGGGAACTATGTTAAAACCGTAGAAGATTTGTTTTTTGTCAAGGCAGGCGGTGTACCTGGAGATGTTACTGGAGATGGAAGAGTAGACTATAAAGACTTGGAAGAGATCTTTGACCATTGGATGGGTGGAGGCATATATGATGTAGACAGAAGCGGGCTAGTCGGTTACTCAGACGTAAAATTTATATTGGATCACTGGACAGCTTCGAAGCCCTACGGAAGCGCCACTACGACTGTAGAAGGTCCAGTGACAGTACCTCTCGGTTCAAGTTTTAAAGTGCTGATTAAAACAGATGGAACTGTAGAAGCAGCTCATACAAATGTGATCTTCCCGTCAGAGCTGAAAATAGAGAGTATAAATCCGGATCCATATGATAACATTGACTTCTCTATGTATCAAAATGGCACTAATTGGGTAGATGTAATGGTTGCGAATGATGTGGATATGGGTCCCATAGAAGCACCGACATTAGCGGAAATAGGTTTCACAGCAACTCAGGAAGGAACTTACACAATAAATCTTTCATCAGTAATAAATGGAGAAGCAAATGATGTAGAAGCCCTTACGGTAGAAGTGGTTGCTGGAGGCATTGATGCCATACCACCCACTATCTCGAATATAAAAGTAAGTCCGACTTATGCACTTCCTGGAGCTTCAATAAACATCTCTGCAGACGTATTTGATTCTTCAGGGATAAGATGGGTTAGGGCGTTCATTAGCAAAGGAGGAGAAAACGTAGGGGCAATTTTCATGTCAGATTCTGATGGAGATGGAGTTTACACCGGAACTTGGCAAACGATGAATTTTACTGAGAGCGGGATATACAACATTGATATAAGTGCAACAGACACAGAGGGAAACGAGGCATTTGCTGGAGGACCTGAAATTGAGATAGTTTAATGCTTGGTTGTTGCAAATTCAAGGACAGATAGAGGTGGATTTATGAAAAGAAGAAAGTGGTAATCAAGATGAGAGAAGAAAAAATCAGGTGGAAAAATTATGTTGGAATTATGCTTGCATGTTTGTTAGTTGTGTTGATTTCTGGGATAGTAGTATCCGCGGATAGGGGAATGATCCCAACATCAGATGTCTCAGTCTATGGACCTGGACAAAAAGCGATAATTGCTTGGAATGGTGAAGAGGAGCTATTGATTCTCTCAACAGACGTTTACACAAGTGGAAGCTCCCCGGTGCTTGGAATTTTACCTTTGCCATCCAATCCAAAAGCAATAAAAGAAGGAAATTTCGACTCCTTTACGCAAATCGAGAGCTTAATACGAACTAAAGCTCGTTTTGGACCAGGGATAAACATAACTTTTCATGAAAAAATAGGCGCCCATGACATTACCGTTGTAGAAGTAAATGACGTTCATGAATTCATACAATGGGCGGAGAATTATTTGAAAGATCATGGTATAGAAAAGGAGATTTCGGGAGATAAATTGGAAGTAATTGTTTCTGACTACATAGAAAAGGGCTTGAAATTCTTTGTTTTTGACCTTACGGATGTGAGCAAAGCCAAAGAGAGTATTGAGCCAATAATATATCGCTTTGAAAGCAGCTTTTTATACTATCCACTGAAGATTTCTAAGTTAGCTTTAGGCGATGTGGATATTGATATTTTCGCTATAACAAATGGTAAAATTGATAAATCTTCTATTTCTGTTTCTGGATTGAAAATCGCTAAATATTATGATGGAACACCAATTGAATTTGAAATAACTGAGAGAAAGATGGAGGAAATTTCACCTGAAATTTCTATGTTATTCGATGACGGCGCCTGGCTAACTGCTTTAAATTATGAGGGGGCTTTAGAGGATTTGGATAGTGATTTAAAGGCAGTTTCGGTTACTACTGGTCCAAGACCAAATTATCCACCCACTAACGGCATATTAGTGCCAACAAGAGGAGAGCCACAGCCCGCAGGCACAAGTATAACGTGGGTTGCATACGCCGAGGACTCCGATGGCGACACGCTTTACTACCGGTTCTGGATACGAGGTCCTTCAACTGGATATTCATGGGCGATAATGCAGGACTGGAGCACTGATAACACATGGACGTGGCAGACGAGTTCAGCCGACATAGGGAATACAGACACATCTGTTTGGATACGGGATGGACATCATGCATCGCCGGACGACAGATATGACCTCGAGAAGAAATATTACGATTATAACATCAAGTCAGCAGAGAACAAATCACCTACTAATGGCATATTAGTGCCAACAAGAGGAGAGCCACAGTCCGCAGGCACAAGTATAACATGGGTTGCATACGCCGAGGACCCAGATGGCGACACGCTTTACTACAGGTTCTGGATACGAGGTCCTTCAACCCATAGTTTCACTCAAAACTCTTTTATATTAACCGCCGATTTATTCTTATGGCAA
>QBUL01000091.1 GCA_013180605.1 Candidatus Methanophagaceae archaeon GoMg1
TGTTGGGAGGAGGTTTTCTTTTTTTCTCCTCCTCTTAGATATTCATACAGGGAAAAGGAAACGAAAATGAGGTGTAGATGATAAAAATGAAAAAAGGGACGTTAGTAGTATCCGTCTTAACAGTCTTCTTACTCACCGCGGCTATCGTATCGGTTACGGGAGCAGAAGCGACGAGAAGTGTATCTACAAACACTCCGGCTCCGGGTGCGGAGTTCGACGTCATGCTCACGATTTCTGGTCTTCAGAGCGACGACAGCGTGGTCTGCGGTATCGTTGAAACGATTCCGGAGGGATTTGAATACGTGAAGAGAGAATATCCCTCTGATGGAATCAGTGTTTCGGGGCAGAGGATCGCATTTGCAGTGATAAACGTGACAACGATAAGATATACGGTGAAGTCGCCATCTTCTGGCAGCGGTATGATTAAAGGAGAATGGATTGACCTGCTGAATGAAACAGATGGAAAGATAACAGATACAGGCATTACCGTAATTACACATGGCAGTAATAAGGGAGATGTTGAATCCACACAGACACCGACCACGACATCTGCGGTTGAGTCATCCATGCCAGTAACACCAACAACGGAGACTGCAAATTCAACCTCCGCACCAACGATTCCTGGATTCGAGGTAGTATTTGCAAGTGTGGCGCTGTTGTTGCATTTAATTTTTCCACGGAGAGGACGAGGAGATAAGAAATGAAGAGAGTATTGAAATGCCTTTTCGTGATGTTGGTTCTCGCATTGTGTGTGCCGCTGGCGCTCATGCCTGTGGCTGCAACAGGAATATTACCTGGGGATACAGATGGAAATGATAAACTAACAGAGGGAGAACTCGCAGATTCTATCATGGCATACTTGGATGTGACATATCTTGGAGGTTCGGCGGATTATCTCGAATTGGATGAGTTGAGAGATGCCGCGCACGTCTATGCCTATTGGAATGGAGAGCCAATGAGGATTACAGATATGGCTGATAGAGAAGCAACGTTCTATAGGCCAGTAAAGCGAGTGGTTTGCACTGCTTCAAATATAGTCAGAGTGGCTATTGCACTTGATGCGTGTGATAGACTTGTAGGAATAGATCAGTGCAGTCATCCTGGTAATAAACGGATGGACCCTCTTTGTTTTAACTCACCTGTATGCGCAGAACAATTATGCGGAGGAAGACTTGTTGAACTTCCTGATACGGGCAGTAGTGTAGGTCCTCGTGGGCACCAGATACACTTACAAGAGGAGTTGATAATGTCACTAAAGGCGGATGTAATCTTTCTTACTTCTGATCTATATGCTGATGTAACGCAAGAGAAAACAGGTATCCCGGTTGTATATCTTAGATCAAGTGGCTATATGTTTGAAGATGTATGTGAATCGGCGGAAATTATGGGGATGGTATTGGAAACGGAAGGAGAGGCTGAAGAACGGCTCTCGTTCATTAAAGAGGAAGTCAACAAAATAAGTAATATCACATCGCAAATACCCGATAGCGATAAGCCGACAGTATTTTGGGGGTGGACCCAGTGCTCATTTGAAAGTACAGTGGGGTCAAACTCGGTGACTTTGGACAGAGCCGGAGCTATAAATGTAGCAAAAGACATACCAAGGGGTTGGGGTAGTGTTACAAAAGAACAGATCATCGCGTGGAATCCTGATATAATTCTCGTTGGTGCCGGCAGCAGCAACGAAGCGGCTGCAATTAGACTAAAGGATGTACTGGACGACCCTGTTTATCAGAATATGACTGCTGTAAAGAAAGGTGATGTCTATCTAGTCCCACTTGTCCATATCGCGGGCTCTCCTCAAGATATAAACCTTTTTAATCTGATATATCTGGCTAAACTCCTCCATCCAGAAGAATTTGAGGATTTAGATGTAGAAGAAGAGGGTAACGAGATATTCAAGAGATTCTTAAGGGTTGACGGTCTTTTCACAGAGTACGTTGCGTGTAATGCAGATTGGCTGCGAGTGAGGTTAGATGAGCAGCAAAAATCATGAACGGTGAAAAAAGATAGAAGGAGATAGTGATAGAATATGGCAGGAATAATAAACTGGAATGAGTTGTGGAAGACGATGAGGACAGGGCATTATTGGGGAAAGGCACACGAGAAAGATGCGGATAGTAGGTTGGAGTGCGCAAAGAAATTTCGTGAGTGGGCGATGAGGGACAGGGAACAAGCGGAAAAACAGATTGCACCAATTAAGTTAAAACCTGAATATACGGTTCTGGATGTAGGTGCTGGTCCCGGCAGACTTGCTATTCCCATAGCAAAACGTGTAAAAAGCGTGACAGCGATTGACCAATCTAAGGAAATGCTTGCATGCTTACAAGAGAACATGGAAAAGGAGGGTATAAAAAATATCGTGTGCATAAATAAACGGTGGGAAGACATCGAGGTGGGGGAGGATATAGAACCGCATGATGTGGTGATGGCATGCCACTCGCTTGGCATGTTCGATATACAGGAAGCACTCGCAAAGATGGATGCTGCTGCGAAAAGATACGTTTATATCCTTTCCTCTGCGGGTAGAGGGATGGGTAACGGAGAAGAAGAAGGACTCTGGAAAGCGATTTATGGTGAACGGGAGCATCGAGCTCGAGGATGGGGGTCAGATTATATGTTCTTTTGCAATCTTCTGCACGACATGAAAATCTATGCGAATGTTGACATCAGGGATGCAGAATTTGAACAGCGGTACGAGAGTCTGGATGATGCAGTGACTAAATGGAAAGAAATGCGAGATATACCCACAGAAAAAGAAGAGGTTTTGAGGGAGTATTTAACAAAAATCCTGGTAGAAGATGATGGAACTGGGACGCTGCGCTTGAAGCGCAAATCAAAGAGCGCTACGATTTGGTGGCAGAAGGCAGACAGGGGTGGTGTTATTGCTAATACCTAAAACCTATAACCTGAAAACTGATGGGGGTGAAAGTTTGAAATGAACATTCCATTGTTGGTTGGAACGCTCGTGGTGATTGTTATCTTAGCGTTAGCTGTAAAAATTGTAAGGCAATATGAGAGGGCGGTAATATTTAGATTGGGAAAGTTATTAGGCGAAAAGGGACCCGGGATATTCGTGATAATACCCCTTATAGATAGGCTTGTAAAAATGGACTTGCGGATAAAGGAACTCGACGTGCCCAGTCAGACCGTTGTAAGCAAGGATAATGTTAGCTTTGATGTGGATGCCGTTGTTTATTACAAGGTTACGGATGCATGCAAAGCGGTGGTCGAGGTGGAAGATTATGAGGCAGCAACATCGCTACTCGCCCAAACAACGCTCAGAGATGTCCTGGGTCAGAACGAGCTTGATACCATCCTTTCCGCGAGGGATGAACTAAACAAGAAGGTCCAGGAAATACTGGATACTACAACAAATCCCTGGGGAATGCAAGTCGTTATGGTTACCATGAGGGACGTGGCTTTACCGGAAAACATGCTCAGAGCCATTGCAAGACAAGCAGAAGCAGAACGAGAGAAGAGAGCAAGGATCATTCTTGCAGAGGGAGAATTCCAGGCTTCTCAGAGGATGAGTGAGGCAGCCGCTCTATATGAGAAAACACCGGTTGCTCTGAAGCTAAGGGAATTCCAGACACTCACCGAGATAGCGAAGGAGAAGAATTTAATCGTGGTCTCAACCGGAGCTGGAGCCGTAGCATCGGGAGAAATTGGTGCAACCGCTGGTTTAACCAAAGCCTTTACAGAAAAGTAAAATAAGAACTGAAATGGCAAAGGCAGTAAGACGCACAGTAACACGCACGGGAAAAAGAAGTGCGATACAAGAGGAACACAAAAAGTTCATGGGGAGAAAGATATTTTTTATTTTTTTCCTTTTATTTTCTATAATACTTGTATTAGGTATAAGCGTAACTCTCGGACCTTTGGACATTACAATCTTAGAGGTGTATGAAGCGATTTTTCAAAGACTCTTTTCGATTTATTTAGGTGTGGAGAGGCTTACGGAGTTAGTTATATGGAACATAAGGCTTCCACGTATTATATGGGGCATCGTGGCAGGCTTTGGACTTGGTGTTGCGGGATGCGTAATGCAGGCGGTACTTAGAAATCCATTGGCAAGCCCTTTTACGCTTGGAATTTCCGCGGGTGCCGGATTTGGCGTATCCGTTGCAATAATTTTTAATTTTGCATTCTTTGGAGGTATGTATGCCATAATAGGGAACGCTTTTATCTTTGCATTAATATGTGCGGGTCTTATCCTTGGATTGTCAGCCATTAAAGGAGGGACGGTTGAGATTATGATACTTGCGGGCATCGCATTAAACTATCTCTTCAGCGCAGCGAGTTCGATGCTCCGGTACTTTGCCAGCGATCAGCAGTTAAGAGAAATGGGATTTTGGGGTGGTGGTCATCTTGGTGTGTTCGCATGGGAGGAACTCTCAATCGTAACTATTGCCCTTGTAATCTGCTTTATCTTACTTATGCTTAAGTCATGGGATCTTAATGTGATGACCGTTGGAGATGATACTGCAAAGAGTCTCGGTGTGGATTCTGGGCACGTCAGAGTCTATGTCATGGTGGTTTCAAGCCTTTTAGTAGCGAGTATCGTCTGTTTTGTTGGAACGATTGGGTTCATAGGATTGGTTGCCCCACACATGTGTAGAATGGTTATCGGTGGAGATAACAGGTTTCAAATACCTGCAGCTGGTCTTACCGGCGCCATAATACTTCTTGGAGCAGATATCCTGGCAATGAATATTATACCTCCCACTATCATTCCTACTGGTACAATGACCACTATTCTCGGAGTACCATTCTTTTTTTACCTGATGTTAACGAGAAGGAGGGAGTACTGGTGATGATAAGATAAAATGGTGATGATAAAACTCCAGGCCAAGGATATTGTATTTGCCTACGGCGAAGCTTCGCCAATTCTCAATAATGTGTGCATAGAAGCAGCACCATCAAAATTATTGAGCATCGTGGGTCCAAATGGTTCGGGAAAATCCACGCTGCTCAGATGCATAGATAAAATCCTGAAACCTCAGCAAGGCAGCATATTGCTGGATCGAAGAGAGATCACGAAGATGAGCAGGATGGAGGTAGCGAAAAAGATGGGTTATGTTCAGCAGAGTGTTTCACGCGGCTTTCCTACTACGGTCTTCGATACGGTTCTCATGGGCAGGCGTCCACATCTGGGCTGGCGAACTGGTGAAGAGGACGAGGAAAGGGTTTGGGAGGTATTAAAGCTGATGGACATTGATGAGCTTGCGTTAAAGTACTTTAACGAGCTCAGTGGAGGTCAGCAGCAGAAGGTGTTGTTAGCACGCGCGCTTGCACAGGAGGCTGACGTTCTTCTACTCGACGAGCCAACCAGCAATCTTGACATAAGGCGTCAATTAGAGGTGATGGATATAATAAAGGATCTTGTGAAAAAGGAAGGAATTACTGCAATAGTAGCTATCCATGATCTTAACTTAGCATCTCGATACTCGGACAGGATAATCATGATGAAAAGAGGCAAGATCGTTGGTGCCGGCGATCCTGTGTCAGTATTAACCGCTGAGAGCATAGCATCCGTTTACGGTGTTGAGGCTGTCGTGAGAAGACAATCAGAAGCACCCTATATCGTGCCTTTGAGACCTATCAAAACCTCTTCATCACTCGGGATATATAAAAAATGAAGATGAAAAGCATACTTGTGTTGGTTGGAATAGCGATATGCGCAATGCTGTTAGCATCGCTACCAATTGCAGGTGCACAATTTTTCGGCGATGCAAATAAAAACGATGCCATCAATTTACAGGATTTTGATAGAGTGGTGATTCCCATTGATGAAGACTTCAGCGGTGCAAATGCAATAGCATTTGGTGGTTGGTACGGACTTGTGCTCGGACCTATCTATGAACCACTTATAAAATATAATAGTAGAACGGATACATACGAACCCTGGCTTGCAGACCGTTTTGAAGTATCGGAAGATGCAAAGGTATATACATTTCACATGGTAAAAAATGCTACGTGGCATGACGGAGTCCCGGTTACTTCAGAAGATGTGAATTTTACAGTTAATTACCTGCACATCCATCGCCCACACTGGGGAAGAGCAAGAATGGTGGATCACGTAGAATGCCCCGATGAATATACCGCGGTACTTTATTTGACGAGACACAATCCACTGTTTATAAAAGGAATGGGGGGTCCCTGGTCGGGGAAAATCTTTCCAAAGCATGTGTGGCAAAACGTTGACGACCCAGATCGTTTTAAGGATACTGAGTTCATAGGCAGCGGACCTTTCAAGTTTAAAAAAAGAATTCCCGGAGAATATTTCGTATTAGAAGCGAACGAGAATTATCATAGAGGTAAGCCCCATGTCAAAGAAGTAGTGTTTAAAGTTATCCCGCATAAAGACCTCCAGGTACTCGCTTTGAAGTCGGGAGAAGTTGACATTGTGTATGATGTCAGTTTTGCGATAGCAGATGACCTCGAAGGCAAGAAAAATATAGGGGTTTACTCGATACCTGAAACAAGCTTTCAGATACTTGGATTCAACTGTAAATTGTATCCCACAAATATAACAGAATTCCGAAGAGCATTAGCTCATGCCGTTAACAAGGAAAAGATTTGTAACATCGCATTCGGCGGTCGTGGAACGGTTGTTGACACGTTTCTAATGCCCAGTATTGCACGTGATTTTGTGAACTATGACGCTCCCAAATACGAGTATAATATTACCGAGGCGAAGAGGATATTAAAATCCGCGGGATTCGAAGATAGAGATGGAGATGGCTGGTTAGACGATCCTGACGGGGAAGACGTGATAATAACAACACCCGTGAGTGAGCTAAACAGAATTATAGAGATTTTAAAAGCAGATTGGAAGGAGGAGTTAGGTATCAAAGTCAAATTAATATCCGTAGAGTCCCAACTGTGGTTTGAAGAAATACACAGAAAGAACATACACACAAGTGGATGCCCCGCCCATGGTAATTTTGATCCATACGCATTAGCATGGCGATTTACTACCTATGGATTCTTCGACAAACCAAATTGGTGTGGTTACAGCAATTTAGAGTTTGACAAGCTGGCAGAGGAATTGATAGACACGGTGGACAGAGGAAAAAGGAAGAAAATTGGATACAGAATGCAAGAGGTACTCGCCCATGACGTACCAGGAGTTCCAATTTGCGCTCCTCATACCTTAGTTGCTTATAAATCAAACAGGTTCACCGGCTGGGATAGCGACCCTTTGTATCGCCCCTATGACAAAAAGATATTACTTGATATAAAACCAGTGAAAGATAACGTCTCCGCGGACACCGGCAAAAAGGTGGAAGAGAAAGCGATAAGGGAAAGGGAATCTGAAGGA